>DAOVRY010000266.1 GCA_030633645.1 Pseudomonadota bacterium
GAATGGTAATTTTGCTTGACATACCAATACAGGGGTTGATAGATAATTTTCTAATAGGCGCGTAGCTCAGGGGGAGAGCGCTACCTTGACACGGTAGAAGTCACGGGTTCAAATCCCGTCGTGCCTACCACAGACCAAAAAAAAGATCACCTTAGGGTGGTCTTTTATTTTGCCGATCTCCTCTCAGTATGCTGCCGACTAAATCATGCGTGTGAGCTTCAGTTATGAGCACCGGGGCAATTTCTCCTATAATAGCTGACCCTTTGTTTATTAACACTTGACCATCTACATCGGGAGCCATTGTTGCAGTTCTGCCGGTGAGCAAGAGATCTGTCTCAGGGCTTAAGCCCTCAACGAGCACTGGTAGCGTTTTACCAACCAACTGTCTATTGAGCTCTCTACTATTCTCTGCCTGGATTTCCATAATCTCCTTAACCCTGTTTTCCACGACCTCCTGGGCTATCCTATTTTTGAGTTTGGCAGCAGGGGTCCCTGTTTCCGGGCTAAAGGAGAAGATACCCAGCCTGTGGGATTTTGTCTCTGTTACAAACCTGCATAGTTCCCTGAATTGTTCCTGAGTCTCTCCAGGAAAGCCAATCATCACGGTTGTCCTAAGGGTTATCTTTCTTGATCTCTGTCTTATCCCTTCTATCAATTGAGGTATCGATTCTGAGTGTAAAGGTCGTCCCATAGCCCTCAGAATATCTGGATTAACATGCTGAATGGGAACGTCAAGGTAGGGACACAGCGCTTCTTCTGAGTCGACAAGATCAAGAAGCCGTTCAGTCACGTGATAGGGGTGGGCATAGAGGGTTACCCTTTTGCGCGAAGAGGCTTTGATCTCTCCCCCTCATCTCTTACATATTAAGAAATCCCTTTTCGGCAGACTGAAAGGCGCCGACTTTTTGGGAAATGGGTGAAAAGGAGGTAACTTATGATGACTGCCACATGTTGGCCTAGGGACAAATCTCCTATATCTCTTAGGTGCTTCCTGAGAGACGGTGGATTATGGTTTGGGTAAAGTTTTTGAAGAATAGCAGTTGGATAGACTCAGATAACCCGTCCAGGAGAGTAGAACTGAACTTCAGCAAGATACATTCATTTTTCGTAGCAATAGTGGCGTTGCGGGCTTCACCAGTCAGATAGGCCATCTCCCCAAAGCACTGACCCTTTTCTAGAATGGTAACATTTTTTTTTCCCTTTCGGACGACTACTTGGCCTCTAATCAGAATATAAAAAGAGTCATCAATCTCGCCCTCTTGGATAATAGTCTTATTGCCTTCAACCTTGATTACATCAGCTACAGAGAGAATTTCATTAATCTGGCTTTCAGTAAAATTGTGGAAGAAAGGTAACGCTTGAATATAGTTTAGCAATTCGCTGTCCAGATCGTCTTCAGGGGTATTCAGCGCGTCGTGTAAGGCCAGTCTTAGATCATAGGCGAAGTCCATAGCGCTCTGATAACGTTGAGACGGGTCTTTGGCCAGGGCCTTATCGAGGATCTTCCCAATGATTTTCGGTAGCTCTGGCCTAAGGTCAAGAATCTGAGGCGGGTCTTCGTTGACAATTTTATACATAATGGCGTATTCGTTTTCTCCATCAAAGGCCTTTAGGCCGGCTAGTAGTTCATAGAGGACTGAGCCGAGAGAAAAAAGGTCACTTCTCTCTGTTATGGACTCTTCTTTGATTTGCTCAGGACACATGTAGCTGGGTGATCCAAATATTCCAGTCTCAAGCGTTGGTTGACTCCTTTTCACGTAAGCGATGCTAAAGTCGGTTATTTTTACCTGGCCTTCTGAGCTCAGAATGATGTTGGAGGGTTTTATATCCCGGTGAATCACACTATTTTGATGGGCATACTCCAGGCCTTTGCAAACGCTGAACACCATCTCTAAGACCTTTTCAACAGGCAAAAGAGTGTTGGGCTTACAATATTTGTCGAATGTGGCTCCGTCTACGTACTCCATGGTTATATAACATAAGTCTTCATAGAGATCGGCATCGTATACGGTTACAATATTGGGGTGGAGGAGACGGCCTGCCAATTGCGCCTCAGTAAAAAACTTTTTCTTGTACTTTTCTCCCTCCTTAGCGGCGTTATCATTGGGGACACGGTAAATCTTTATGGCTACTTGACGTTCTATATAGGGATCCGTGCCAAGGTAAACCGCTCCTTTGCTCCCCTGGCCCAACTTTTTCACAATCTCATAGCGACCGATAGTCTTTAAACTGTTTAGATCCACCATGAATCTGTACGGAATCCTTTCTCGAGATCTCAATAAGACATTTCAGAATTTCTGCCAGCCACCGGGGAAAGGCCGTAGTGCCATTTTTTGGGCCTTCCGTTTCTGCCATTCACCCATATCGTTACGGATCGGTCTCTTTCTTATCCTTGATTTGGCATCATGGGCGAAGCAAGAAAAGACCTGAGCAGGCTGTCAAAGGGCGCTCATGCGCACGAACCTATGATATCCTTATCGAGTCTCTTGTCAATAAACTTAAGAGAGTTTTCCCCTGTTTTCTCCTAGTGGGTTTTTTATGGTTTTTACCCGGAACGGTCAGGCTGAGAACAGTGGCATATCCAAATGAGACACTGAAAAAACAAGGAGAACATCCTCATAGAACGAGAATAATCAGGCTTGATGCGGTGCTTCTTCTGAGCGAGGGTCACGTCATAGTGAAACCTAACCTATTGATTTTTAAGCTTCTTGCAGGGTATGGGTATCTTTTTTTTGGATTATGCCCCACATAGTTTAGATGAGTGGGCCCGCCCGCCTCGCCTGAGCGGCTCGCGATGGCGGGCAGGCGTTTCAAAATGGTTTATATAGATGGAGCCTATGATTCTAAGGCTTAGGGCTCAATAAATCATTTTGAAACGACCCAGTAAGGGGCCATGGTATAGGCCTGCCCTGGCGCGACATTTCTGAAATATAACATGTTCACGGCGTTATTCCGCAGACGAAGCA
>DAOVRY010000234.1 GCA_030633645.1 Pseudomonadota bacterium
CTTGCCGACCTGATTATGTGCACCTTTTCCAAGGCATTCGGTTCAATAGGAGGTTTCGTAGCAGGTGAAGAAAGGGTTATTGACTATATCAAACATGTTTCACGACCACTGATCTTCAGTGCAAGCATGCCTCCTGCGAATATCGCTGCGGTCATGGCAGCCCTCGATATTATAGAACGGGAACCCCAACGGGTACTCAGATTGCAACAAATAGCCCGAAAAATGATAGAAGGGTTCACAGAGCTGGGCTTCAATATTGGAACAACGGAAACAGCCATTGTGCCTCTGATTATCGGGGATAATCAGAAGACCTTTCTTTTCTGGAAGAATCTCTTTGAGAAAGGTGTTTATGTGAATCCAGTGGTAAGTCCTGGTGTTCCACCTAACCGCGCACTCATTCGGACATCATATATGGCCACCCACACCAATGAAGAGCTGGACCAGATCCTTGAAATCGCGGAACAGGAAGGAAAAAAACTAGGTATAATTTAACCGGTGCTTTTCCTGCCCTAACACCTCTTCATGGCCAAATACGCTACAGAACTTTTCCGAAATCCCTAGAAATACGCATCGACACGGTATGTCCGTGTTCACGTAGCTCACTTGATTTTCCTTGACAAAATTGATTTTGTAGTTACAATAGTCACATTAGAAAAAGAACTATGATAACTACATTTAGGATTTCACATGCAACCCATTACGGTAGGCGTGCGTGACGCCAAGATCAATTTAAGCAAACTACTTAAGATGGTCCGAAACGGTAGTGAGATCATCTTGACAGACCGTGGACAGCCAATAGGCAAGATTGTCCCCATTAATACAGAATCCCTTCCTCTAAATGCACGGATCAAGCGCCTGGAAGAGCAAGGTGCAATAGAGCCCCGTCCACGAAAGGTACACAAGAAAATCCCCTCTCCTATCCCAGTACTGGATGGTATTGCGCAAAGGTTCCTCCAAGAGGATAGAGAAGATGCGAAGACATGATCCTCATGTTATCTATTGGGATGCCTCCGCAATCCTGTCCACATTGTTTAAAGACAGACACAGTGATGAGGCGCAAAACTGGGCACACCAGGAAGAAAGTGTTCATCTCATGACTACCCTGGCCTATGCTGAAACATGTGCTGTAATCGCCAGAATGCAGAGAGACGGTCTTTTGGCCGATGTCCTTATAAAGGCATCTCTAGAAACTTTGGAAGGAGGTCAGTGGCGGCACTTAAATACCTGGCCCGAATGGAAAATTATCCAACCGCTGTCCCTGAAATGGCCTTTACGGGGTGCTGATCTCTGGCATCTGGCAACAGCAAAAACCATTCAGAACGAACTCCCAGAACTATTTTTGTTGACCTTTGATAGCCGACTTAGTGCAGCAGCGCTGGGGGAGGGAATGCTTGCTGCGCTCCGGTAAGATGTTAACCTTTATCATGTCCACGGAATTCCAAACCCTTCGATTTCTATCACCATAGTAAAAGATCGGCTTGACCCCAGTTTACCATAGATACCTTGACAGATTCTATTTTCATGTTAATTTATTACTAATTTAGTAATGTTACACATTCAAAAATGAAGCTCTCTACTAAAGGAAGGTATTCGACACGGGCAATGCTTGACCTGGCCCTTCAGTTCGGAAAGGGTCCGGTACTGATTAGAGACATTTCAAAAAGGCAAAGGATTTCGAAGGGATATCTTGAGCAGTTGTTCATCCCGCTCAGGTCAGCGGGATTGGTAAGGGGTATCCGCGGCGCTTCCGGCGGATTTACCCTGGCTCGGTCGCCAGCAGAAATAAGGCTCAGTGACATTATGCAGGCAACAGAAGGCTCAACTGCGCCTGCTGTGTGTGTTGATGAAGATAATCTATGCGCACAAAGCAGCCAATGTGTGACCAGGGATGTCTGGTCAGAGATAAAGAGAGCCTGTGACAAGGTATTGGAATCTATGACCTTACAGGACCTGGTTGAGCGGCATAGAAAAAAATGCGCGGAAGGCCCTAGTGTTTAACAATTTTCAGCATGCATCACGTATCTATGGGTTTTTGGATAACTCGAGTAAATAGTGGCACACATTATCGCTGTATGTACCAGTAAGACGAAAGGGACTAAGAAAGAAACGGTAGGCGAGGGTACTGTTAGAGAAGATCTTGGCTTTATTGGTGATGCCCATGCAGATTCATCTACGCACCGGCAGGTAAGCCTCCTTGCAATCGAAAGCATTCATAAGATGAGAGATCTTGGGGTTGATGTAGGCCCTGGAGATTTTGCAGAAAATCTGACTACTCAAGGTATAGACCTGCTCTCTCTGCCTCTTGGTACACAGCTCGCTGTAGGAAAAGAAATTATCCTCGAACTTAGCCAAATTGGCAAAGACTGCCACACCAGGTGCGCAATCTATCGACAGGTAGGCAGGTGCATTATGCCTACAGAGGGCGTGTTTACTAAGGTAATCCGTGGCGGGGTTGTTAGAACCGGAGACCCAATAAGGACAAAGAATGTTGGATAAAGTACCCATCCTTCGTGTTACCGAGGAAAGTCGAAACCAGATGGAGGACACCGTTGTCACAGAATTCCACCTCACGATCGTCTTGAACAAGCGGGAATTGGTGACGCTGCTCTGCTCCCCTGCAAAACTTGATTTCCTCACGATTGGCTTTCTGTATTCAGAAGGCTTGATAAACAGTAAAGATGTTATCAAAGACATAGTGCTTGATCCCGAGAGGGGCGTTATAAACGTGACAACCAAAGAACCTGTGAAGTCTGCTGAGGATATCTTGTCCAGGCGGATCATAGCTTCAAGTGGAGGGAAAGGAGCCTCCTCTTCTGCTGCCATTCATCCTCAAACAAGGATAGACTCTCAGATCCACATTTCACCGCCAGAGGTACTCAATCTCCTACAAGAATTTGTCCACCGCTCCGAGCTGTTTGCGGCTACGGGTGGTGTTCACAGTGCTGCCTTGTGTAATACCAAAACCATCCTGATTTTCAGTGAGGATATAGGCAGGCATAATGCCATTGATAAGATCTTCGGGGAGTGCATCTTGAAAGATATACCTACCCATGACCGCTTACTCATTACCAGCGGAAGGGTTTCCTCAGAGATATTGCTCAAGGTAGCCAAAAAAGATATTCCCATACTTATTTCAAAATCCGCCCCTACAAGCCTTGGGGTGAAACTAGCCAATGATGCTGGTATTACTCTCATTGGCTTTGTCCGTGAAAAGCGGATGAATGTTTATACCCATA
>DAOVRY010000012.1 GCA_030633645.1 Pseudomonadota bacterium
ACCTCTAAGGTGCAAAGGATAATTGGGATCGTAGAACGGTTGCGGTTGCGCAGATCGAAACGGTTAACGGTTAACGTCATACGAAACCAGCAGCGCAACCGTATAACTTTAGACGAAGCCAACATCGCTTCGTCTCAATTAATGGAATATCATTTTTCTCCACTCGCCCGTCCTCCGCAGTAGTCCGCTACGGAGGGTGGATCGGTTTGAGGCAGGGCTTCACTAGTAAGGAGATATCTCATTGAGTGTCGTAACACTGGCAATTGCTGCATCTCAGGACTCAACTATGAGGTTCCAGCAAAAAGGAGGTTATCTATGTTTCACAGAGTTCTTATGAGCTATTCTTTGGCTTTTGATGGTCTCGCACCTGGTTCAACAGTTGGTTGTCTTGCATCGTGAATCAGGCCGTCCATGGCCGCAAAATGTTCTTTATCTTCATCAGTGGCCAGGGCAACAAAATATGGCCAACCATCAAATCCATACTTTTTTCTACAATAGGCCTTTACTTGCTTTTTTGTATCGGCTCTCACAAGCAACATCCCCTTTGTAAAGTTCACCCTATACAGTGGCATTTATTTTATTCTCCTTTTTTCAAGATGGCGATGCAAATGAGGGGTCCGCTAGACCCATCTACTTCGGAAATTTTGGGGACGATCTCAAAGCTTGAAGCAACTCCCCCTTGTCCACGGCGATTTCGGTGTATAGTAAAGGATATTTAAGATCTAGATTGCTATTCAGCCAAATATTTGTCCTGAGTATAGGAAAAGTTGACGTTAGTATTACCGTAAGAATATTGTTCGGTAGCAAGATGATTTCAGGAGGGCTCTCTGTCTAATGGGTAATCCATCATTAGAGAATGATCTCTGAAATTGGCGATATCACGCGAACCACTGTGTTTTCGATTAGTGCGGAAAATATATCTTCAGGAGGCTGATATGGTCAAGTGTAAATTCTTGGATTGTAAATTCTTGGATACAATGGGGTATGTGCTTCGGACCAAACATGTTGGCATCAGGACTCAGGAGGCACTTGTACGCTGGGTAAGAAGATTGATCCTGTTAATCAGCCGTAGGCTGCATAGTGATACCAAGGATAGTCGAGAAGTCGGGAGTTATCCAAATCGTAGTGAGCCTAATCCAGATCGAGGGCATTCTTTTGCAAGGCCAAATCTGTTTGCGCCTCCCTCAGATAAATCCCTTTTTCCATGAAGGGAAGACAAAGAAGCGTGGTATCTTTAAGTTGTAGCTGTGCCTTTTTTACTACCTCCTTTGTCCTCTTGTGTGTTTCTTTTGTCATTGAGTACAGGAGAACATGGGCCATCTCCTTGGCCTCGTTCAAGGGCAGCCAGATGTCTGATAGATCGAGTTCTTCTGTTGAATCGGGCTCACTTTCAGTAAATGTGGGCTGCATTTGGGTGAGCCGGGCTGCAAATTTATCGACAATAATCACATTCTTTATCCTGAACGCAGGTATATAAAAAGAGATATTCCTGTTCCTTATTGCTTCCTGGTCCAAGACACGGGGTAGGGGGAAAAGGTCATAGAAATCCGTGAGCGTTTTGTATTCCCTGTCCGGTGTTTTGATAATTGCGTTAAGTCGCCAGAAGGCGAGGTATTTGAAATGTGTCTTTGCAGGTTTATCGTGCAGGGATATCTTGTAGGACACGGCGACGTAGGCGCCCCCTCTTTCCTGCCAGGCCCGGGAGCATGATTTACAGAAATGAATTGTCGTATGGGGCCGGAATGAAAACTCCCAGCCGCAATTAGGGCAGTTATAGGGAATAAAATTCAATGGCTTGTAAGGGATCTTACCTCCCAATGAACTGGTCTTGAGTTCATCTATATCCACGCTGCCCTTGATGACCTTGTGTGAAAGGGCATCAACAATGAGCATGGATTTCTGACCATCACTGTTGAGGGTGTAATAGTAGAACGGGAAATAAAGTAAAGAATACCGCTCACCTACCAACTCTGACGTGGCCATGTCCACTTGGAGTGAGCCACTGCCCCTTTGTTTGGTTATAGATCTTTGGGCATGGTCAATAGCCTCCTTAAAGGAGATGGTCTGTTTAGTGAGAAGGGACTCGTTGCCCATTTTTTGTTTGTTGAAAGGCCATATCTTCAGCGCTTGAACCCGGAGACCAAGGGAGAACAGGCCCCACTTAGAGGCATCAAAGGCAGGAAATGTGTGAACCCATGGGGCAGCCCTCAATTTTTTGAGGTCTTTCCACGATCTATCCCCACTGGGAGTTCTGAAATACTTTCTGCCGAAAATCCACTGAAAGACCATACCATTAACACGCCAGTAAGGGGCATAAAGGAGATGATGTTCAGTTATGTTCTGTTTTTTGGGGTTCTTGGCTCCCAAGGCACGAACGAGGGCCTTTCCTACCTTTTGGGCGGTCTCCCGGGGTGAGGTGAAGAATGATTGAACCTGGTTTCGACCGGTGGGTTTGAGAGTTGAGCCGCAATAACGGCACCTGAAAACGGTATCCTCCTCTGCGAGGTCAACCTCGGCACCACATTGGGGACAATGAATTGCAATGTTCATGGAGGATCCCGCATCCGCTTGACTCAAAAACCTATTCTTGCTGAATGGTCAAAACCTGTAGAGTTGTGAGCATTCCTAACTTATCTTTTTCCCGCAGTTGTTACAAAAGATAGAACCGGGAAGGATCTTCTTTCGGCAATGGGGGCACTGGGCCTTAATCTTTTCTATCTTTGTGCCACAGAACATGCAGAATTTTGCCTCTCCAGGTAGATCCCTATCGCACTGAGGACACTTGTTTTCCATAACCATCTGGTTGCCGCATTGGGGGCAAAAGCGCGTGCTCGGATCGATCTGCGCATGGCACTTGGGACAATCTATAGTTGGAGCCTTTCCGGGCGCTGTTGCCTGCATGGACTGATGAAGGATGCCTGGCATCATCATACCCAGGCCAGCACCAAGACCCAAACCCATACCCGAGCCAGCAGCAGCACCATCACCTTGTTGCCTGGCTGCGTCACCCATTGCTTTTGCTGCCTTGAATTTCATGAACTTATCCAGGTCGCCAACAGCACCCATACCACTTTTCTCATCAATCATCTTCTGGACTTCTACGGGTGGGGTGATGGAATTGATGAAGAGATCCTCAAGAAGGATCCCAAATTTTCCAAAATCCTCCTGAACCCGTGCCTTGAGTGCCACCCCGAGTTCATCGTAATACTGCGGTAGATTGAGGATGGTATCCAGTATTTCTCCAATCATGTCATTGAACCTGGATACAATGATCTCTTTGAGGTATTTTCCTGCCTGTTCAGTATTATAGGCACCCTGGGTTCCAACCAGCGTATTTATGAAAAGCAGCGGCTGAACTATCCTCATGGCATAGACGCCAAAAGCCCTGAGCCTGACGAGACCGAGCTCGCTGTCCTTGAATGCGACCGGTTCCCTGGTTCCCCACTTAACATTGACAAAGCTCTTCAGATTCACAAAGTAGACCTCGGCCCGAAATGGGCTTTTGAAACCGTACGGTAGACTGAGAACCCTGGTCAGTATGGGAAGGTTAAGCGTTGAAAGGGTGTGCCTGCCAGGTCCTAAAAGGTCAAGTCCCTTGCCATCTCTGAACAATACGGCTGCCTGATTTTCCCTAACAATTGTCTGGGCTCCAAATTTGATATCAGCAGAGCCCTTTTCAGGAATCTTATGTACCATTTCCTGTCCGGTCTCATCAAACCATTCCAATATCTCCATAAACACCATGATAGCCCCCTATATGAACTTAGTTCGTTTCGCTCATCCCCGCTGAAACAGCGGGGAGAATGTTGGAACAATGGAACAATGGAATGCTGGGTTCTGGGAAACTGCGGCACTGGTCTATTGGCAAAACCCTGTTGACAAGGAAGTTAATGAATGAGAGGCTTCCTTTTAAGATGATCATTTTTACCCCGTTAGATAAAATGCCTGAATAGCCATATCTATAGACAATCTGAAGCGAATAATAATGGCATATTTCAATGATCACATTATTTAACGGGGCGGGCATTCCAGTATTCCGTTATTACAGGTGCGAGGCAATACGCAACAGCCTCAAAAAACTCCGTTAATTTTAATATGTTATAGAATTTCCGATACTTTAGCTTACTTGGGAAATACTGTAAAGACCACAGTGTATTCCAGCAATGTAATTGGGTCGAAGCCCCTAATTTCATGATTCTATAGAAGATTTTCTCGATCACCAATCCTTTTTTCAATCTTTAGAAGAAGATCCCGTACCTGTTCTAGTACAGTGGAGTCGATGTCTCCCTTGTTTCCAGAGGTTTTTGAAACCAAAGACCCAAGACCACCTATATCTTCCTTAAGGGAGAGGTCAAATTCAAATAGATCTGATAGGGCCTTTTCATCCACCTGACTTGGGGCAAAGACCCCGGCGTATCCCCTTGAGGCATACCTGATGGTTCGGGATAGCTTATCCATCTGCCTTGATATGTCATCCAACTCTTTAACAAAGGAAAATGACCCTTTGCGAGATATGTCTGTCTTTAGCCTTTCCAGAGTTTCCATACAGTGTGCTAATTCGGTGCTGATATGATCTCTGAGTTTTTTGTCGCTTTCCCTGATGGATTCTTTATCCTGGTACGAGCCGATTCCAGGCAAGACTCTGGCAGTTTTTGTCAAAATCTTGGCGACCTTCTCCTTGGTGCCCATAATCCCTCCTTGTATCTTATGACCGGTTAGAGTAGTCTGGCTCATTGCCTGCGGTGTTTAAGCAGGTTGGGATTGGCCAGATCTATTGTTGGATCATAACAAAAGCAAAAATCAAGCCAATCAATGGATCGAGCCGAAGCCCTGGAAGTGTGAGTCTGCGTCAAGCGGGTTAATGAGGCTGGGTGATCAAAAAAAAGGCCCTCCACCAAAAATGGAGAGGAGGGGACGTGTTTTTTCTCGGTTCAAAGAAGGCTCTTAATAATAGGGATCACCATCATATCCGAGCTCTTTCCAGTTGAGGACATACGCAGTCTTTCCGTGGCAATCTTTACAACTAAAGGCTTGTTCTATCGGAACAATGGAGTGGGTTATGCTGAAATTGAAATCTTTGGTAACCAGGATAGCTTCCTTGTATTTTCCTTTCTCATATTTCCGCATCTCCTCAAGTGTGGTTTCTCCATCCTTATTGGTGTCTGCTGCCCGAACCTCAGGGACAATAACAACATCATCAAGTGAAGTGTCAGGTTTTTCAATAAACCAGGTTACCCTAACCACATTAAAGGGATAGATTTTTGATACCAGGTCGGTGGCCCCTAAAATAGGAAGATGATCTAACTTCTTGCCAACGTACCATTTATGTTTTGGAATCCATCCTGGATTCCTCATCTCTGTTACGGATTTGCCGTCCTTGGTAAATTTATTCCAGTTTCTACTCCTTATGGCCTCTCCCGGTCTTGGGCCGCTATGGCAAGTTACACATGCTATTCTCGTAACATGTTTGCTGTCCAGTATTTCACCTTCGTCAAGCCTGCTATGGGGCTTTTCCTCATGGCATTTCATGCAGGAAAGGGTCCCTTTCATGGTGTCCTCGGTTGTATCAATGGCATATCCCTTGGCGAACTGGTGATCACTATGGGCATCTGCGAGTCTCTCATGACAATCATGGCACCTCATTCCTACTGCTATATGGATATCATGTTCTTCATCAAATACATCCCCTCTTTTGGAACGATCCTTAACATGGCATTTTACACACTGGGCTATGGTTGGTTCCCCTTCACCATCCTTGGTCTTATGGCAGAGCAGGCAATCAGTCTTTCCGGTTGCTGGATCCCGATACGTGGAGGTATGGCATTGACCACAATGTTCCTTCCATCCCCTGATCCTCCCCTGTTTTTCAAAGCTAAAATTTGGGAGGGCACACCACTTTTCCAACATGCCGAGACCATTGCCCCAGCCGCCGAGGGCCGGACTCTTTCCGAGTTGTCCATGATAGGAGCTTTCAACAACGTCTTTTGCCTGGGCACTCGGAAGATACAAAAAAAGGGCAAGGGATACCATGCTTAGGAGTATTACGCTGGGCTTCACTGCTTTCACCATTCACTTCTCCTCTTTTGTTTGGTCAAAATGAAACACTGGAAATAAACATTGATTTCAAAGGTATGTCAAGGAAAAAGTGTTCAAAACATGGCGCTCCTTTTCATCCTACAGGGGTTACGATCTTTATCTCTGCCTTGTCTTTGAGGGATTGGAGCCAGGCATTAAAGATCCTCCTGTCTTGTGCAGAAAGAAGCATTTGTTTGTAGTCATTCTTTTCTTTTTCAAAATCCATCGTATCAATATCTTTTCTGTCTAACCATCTAATAACATAGACTCTTTTATTTGCTTCAAGGACCTTATCCGGGTATCTTTTTTGAGCTGAGAGGGTAAAGCTTGCTTCAGACAGCGAAGGTGCATAACCGATTGTGGGGATACTCTCTCCTCTGGGAAAGAAGCCTGTCTCACCTGTCTTTAAGCCCCTTTTCTTGGCAAGTTCATGCCAGTCAGTGGTCCCTTTGAGCACCTCTAGGTAGGCCTCCGCCTCCTTTTGTGCGGCAACAAGAGCAAGATGATCTTCCAGGTCCTTATGCACGTGATCAGAGACCTCAGTGATTTTTGGAATATAGGAATCTCGAATGTCAACAACCTGAATGAGATAGAATTTCCCGTCGTGTTCGATGATCTCACTAATCTCGCCTTTCTCTAATGAGGTAATGGACTGTTTGAGTCTTTTGTCACCTCCAAACCCTGGAATAGGTCCGTTCTTAGGAAAATAGTCGCTCTCATCCACCGCAAGCCCCTGTTGAGCTGCATAGGTGGCTAAATCAATATCGTATGGCATCTGATCAAGCAACGTAAGCATCCTCTCATGGGCCATTTCTCGGGCCATGTCTTCCTTTATTGATGTCTCTATTTGATCCCGAACCTCAGGGAGGGTTTTAAAAACAGCCTCTTTTCTGTCCTCGACCTTGATGATATGCCAGCCAAACTGGGTTTTCACTGGCCCGCCTATCTCTCCTTTTTTCAGGCTAAAGGCGAGTTTTTCAAAAGGCTTAAGCATTTGTCCTCGGGTAAAATAGCCAAGATCTCCTCCTTTGGAGGCGGTAGGGCCTTGAGAATGTTTTCTAGCCAAGGCTGCAAAGTCTTTTCCATCCCTGGCCTCTTTTGATATCGCGAGTGCTTCTTCTTTTGCCTTGGCATCTTCTGATTCCGATGCATCCGGTGAAACCCTAATGAGGATATGGCGAGCCTTTACCTGTTCCGGTTCTCTAAACTGCTCGGGATTGAGTTCATAAAAATCCGAAATTTCTTCTTCTGCAACAGTCACCTTATCCAGATAATCGGATGGATCAATGGTAAAGGAGGCAATCTTTGTCTTTGCTGGAATCCTGTATTTCTCTTGGTTTGCCTCAAAATACTCCTCCTTCTTTGTTTCACTTGCCTCGATTGTTCCCTCAAAATCCTTAGGATTGAAGACGACAAAACCAATAGCAATTTTCTCTTTTTGATAGGTATAATAATGTAGTATTTCTGTCTCTGATATCGGAAAAAAGGAGCTAATATATTGATCGATTTTTTGCCCTAACAGGTCTGATTTTATCCCTGATTCAAAGTCCGCCGGCTCCATCCTATTTTGCCTTAAAAGAGAGTGATACCTACCCTCATCAAACTCACCATAAATCTGAAAGGCAGGGTAGGTGAGTATGGCATGAGCAACCTCCTCATCGGTAACCCCGAGGCCGATCCTGGCTGCCTCCTGACTGATGAGTCTCTTATTTATCAGGCTCTCCAGGGCCCTTTGCTTGATTTGGAATGCCTTGATGAGATTCTCATTCCAGTACTCTTTATACTGTTGCTGTAATGACTTGAGCATCTCTCGGTACACTGCCTCATATTCGAGTCCGGTGATCAGATCGCCATTGACGTAGGCGATCTTTGAGCCAGGTTTCCCCCGGATTGCAGAGACACCCCAAAAGATAAAGACAACGGCAATGAGGCCAATCATTACCTTAATCATGAAAGATTTGCTATGTTTTCTTATCATTGTGATAAACATGAGACGCAGCCTCCCTCAACTAAAATTCAATGCCTTTTCTCGCCACTAACCCTTTTTGAAAAGGGTGTTTGATCTCATCTATACGTGAGATAAGGTCAGCCTTCTCAAAAAGCTCTTTAGGACAGGTTCTTCCGGTAAGAACCAGCTCGAGATTATCGGGTTTTTTCTCTAAGAGATCAACTACCCGCTTCAAGGGTATTAGCTTAAAGTCAATAGCCACGGTAATCTCATCTAAAATGAGGATATCGTAGCCCCCATTTTTTATAAGCTCCTCGGCCTTTGACAGTGCCTTATCGGCCTGCTCAAAGTCAATAGGTGATGGCTTGTCTGGGTCAATAAGCTCTGTTGTTCCGTAGCGAAAGAGATCAATCCCGAGCTTTTTGAGGCTCTTGACCTCACCATAATTCCATATTTTCATAAAGTGAATAATGGCAATCTTGAAATTATGCCCGGCAGCCCTCAGAGCTAGACCAAGGGCAGCGGTTGTCTTCCCCTTTCCGCGCCCTGTATAGATGTGAATCAGCCCGAGATTATCCTTTTTTTTTCATCACGCGCCTATGTCTTAGTTTAGACACTTCAGTAATTTCAAAAACCTATCCCGTAGGCGGGATGGTGTAGTTGAGCTATGCTAGCCAAAAGATGGTCTTAATGTTTTCTCGCCCGCTTCCCCTCGATCCCGCCATGCGGGACTCAGGATCGCTTGAGCACGCAGAGCTCGCAGTGAGATGTTTTTTCTTGGCCTGATTGTTTTTACCCCAGTTAAATAGTCTGCAAATTTAACCGGGCAGGGCTGGAAAAATCAGGCCAACCATCAGCCCCTTTCGGGGCAACAAGATATGATGATATGCCATGTACAAATCCAGAAGCCCAATCAGAGGCCTACGCGGAGCGTTGGAGATTGATCTGAATTTCCCTCTCAGGAATTCAGATCAAAACCTCAGTGGCTCTGGGTGCTCTGTGAGAGACAAATGAGACCCTTTTAGGGTCGGCATTCAAGCCACCTCTTCAAGGGGTGGTAGTTGACTTGCCAATTTCTTACCCGAT
>DAOVRY010000071.1 GCA_030633645.1 Pseudomonadota bacterium
CTGGTTTTTCTCTAGGGATAGATGATTTTGCCATTCCAGAAGAAAAGACTGAATTGGTAGAAAGGGCACAGAAAGAAGTCCAAACGATTGAGGATCTTTATAGAGAAGGGACAATTACAGCTGGAGAGCGGTTTAATCGAGTGGTCGAAATATGGGGATCTGTAACGGATAAAGTTTCCAATGCAATGATCGAAAGAATGCGAAAGAAGAGCCTTGAAGGGCAAGAATTGAATTCTCTGTTCGTTATGTCCGATTCTGGTTCGAGAGGAAACAAACAGCAGATTCGACAGCTTGCGGGAATGAGAGGACTTATGAGTAAACCCTCGGGTGAGATCATTGAAACTCCTATTGTTTCTAACCTGCGGGAGGGCTTGAACGTTCTTCAATATTTTATTTCTACTCATGGGGCTCGTAAAGGATTGGCCGATACTGCCTTGAAGACCGCGAATTCCGGGTATTTAACCCGAAAACTGGTAGATGTTTCCCAGGAAGTTATTGTTGATGAGTTAGATTGCGGGACTCTGAAGGGTATAAATGTCACGGCCATTGTCGAAAACGGTGAACTTGTTGAACCTTTTGTGGACAGAATCATTGGCCGAATCTCTATAGAGAGAGTTCTCCACCCTGATACGAATGAAGTCATTGTGGGCATAAATGAAGAAATTACTGAGGAAATTATCCAGATGTTCCTGGAGTTGGGTATTGAAAAGGCGAAAATCCGGTCCGTTTTGACCTGTGAGTCAAATAGAGGCGTATGCCAGCTCTGCTATGGAAGAATCCAGAGGGCGGTTATGCAGGCAGGTTGATCGATGCGGCTGGTCTCAAGGAAAAGGCGATCGGGGGGGCAATGATCTCACCGAAACATGCCAATTTCATCGTAAATACCGGAAAATCCTCTGCCTCTGATATTGTTGCCCTTATGGATCTGGCAATATTCAAGGTGAAGGAAGTGTTTAACATCCAACTGATTTCCGAGATAAAGGTGGTGGGCAAAGAGTGAAAAGACGGTCGGTATTAGATCACCAATCAGTAAAAAGAGATAGGCGAAAACCTCTCCTTGTCTCTAAGAGAACCTTGGGTCAGTTTGGCTTTGGCCTCGTTAAAGTATTTCTGTTCCTCTTGGCTCTCGGGGGTCTTTCTCTGACCTTTGTCTCTGGGTACCAATTTCTCTCTTCATCGCCCTATTTTAGACTGGATAATATTGTTGTGGCTGGTGTTAAGGATGATTTTGGGCGGGAGTTAATCAAAATGTCGGGCGTTACGAAAAGAGATAGTCTCCTGTCTCTTGATGCTGCCACCATCAAACGGAATATTGAGGCACATCCGTGGGTAAGATCTGTTCTCCTTAAGAAAGAGTTTCCTCACACCCTTGAGATCACGGCAGAGTGTGAAGAGCCGGTGGCGATTGTCCTTTTTGATAAGATGTATTTTCTCAGTACCCAAGGAAAGATATTCAAAGAGGTTGGACGGGATGATTCTGTTGATTTTCCGGTGATAACTGGCCTGTCCCCGGGCGATGAGAAGAATGGGGAATATCTCAAGAGGGTTGCGTCTTTTTTGGGTCTCCTCTACCGAGAGGGTACCCCATTATCGGCAGAAGAGATCTCAGAGGTTTATGTGAAAGGAGATGGAACGCTTACCATCTACATGAGTGGATTACCGTTTAAGGTCTTTTTTGGCAACGATGATTTTATCAGAAAGCTCGATCTATTACAGCATATTATCAAACATCTTGGGACCGCTCATCGTCTCTATCAGGTTCGATGCATAGATCTGGATTATGCTGACAGGGTGATCGTCGCATTTATGGATAGGGTGGTCTAGAGGTCTTGACATGATAACAGGGATAAAACAGTCATTATATCGTAATTACTCAGGTATCTTGCCACAAAGGCACCAAGACACCAAGATTACAGAATTATCCTTTAGAATAGCCTTTTTAATGCGTGGCACATTGAAATTAATGAGAAAAGTCCCTTATTCAATTTATATTCATCTTCTCTTTGGGTCTTTGTGCCTTGGTGGCTGAATAGTTACATTATATCCAAGATAAAGGGGGTCTTTAATAATGGAGGAATTGATTGTAGGCCTTGACATCGGCACAAGCAAAATCTGTGCAGTTGTCGGAGAAGTGAGGCCAGACGGCATGGTTGATATAATAGGCATGGGATCCCATCCATCCATCGGCCTGAGAAAGGGCATGGTGATCAATATCGAAAACACGGTAAACAGCATTAAAGAGGCCGTAGAGGAGGCCGAGACTATGGCGGGCTGTGAGATCAGCTCTGTGTATTGCGGGATTGCCGGAGGTCATATCAAGGGCTTTAACAGCCACGGGGTTATCGCCTTGAAGAATAGAGAGGTGGGCAAAAGGGATATTGAGCGGGTAATTGATGCAGCCAGGGCAGTTGCCATTCCCATGGATCGGGAGGTGATCCACACCCTTCCTCAAGAGTTCATTGTCGATGACCAGGGTGGCATCAGTGATCCGTCAGGGATGTCAGGTGTCAGGCTGGAGGTCAAGATACACATAGTAACCGGAGCAGTTACCTCAGCCCAGAATATAATCAAGTGCGCCAACAGGGCGGGTCTGGATGTCTACGATATTGTTCTCGAATCACTTGCCTCCAGTGAAGCAATCCTTATCGATGAGGAGAAAAATCTGGGCGTTGCACTCGTGGATTTTGGAGGCGGCACTACAGATCTGGCAATATTCTCTGAAAACTCGATAAAACATACATCGGTGTTGACCTTGGGAGGTGACAACCTAACCAATGATATTGCTATCGGGGTTAGGACACCATTCAAGGAAGCGGAAAAGATAAAGATAAAGTATGGATGCGGCCTTACCTCACTTATCGGTAAGGATGAAACCATCAAGGTTCCCAGTGTGGGTGGAAGGGAACCAAGAACGGTCAGCAGACAATTGCTGGGAGAGATTTTGGAACCGCGGGTGGAAGAGATTTTTAGCCTTATTCACCATGAAATGATGAGGTCTGGGTATGATGACCTGGTCACCTCTGGCGTTGTTGTCACCGGTGGATCCGCGCTTCTGCCGGGTGTACCAGAGATTGTGGAGCAGGTTTTCAATATGCCGGCCAGAATCGGATATCCCAGTAACATTGGGGGATTAAAAGAGATTGTTAATAGCCCCATGTACGCCACAGCAGTGGGTTTGGTGCTCTATGGGGCTCGAGAGCAGCAGAGAAGCAAGAAATTCAGGATACGAGATACCAATATCTTTAACCGGATCGTATCCAGGATGAAGAGATGGTTTATCGAAGAGGAATAATTAACTTCAAGGAAGGAGGGGAATTATGAGATACGAATTTGTTGAAGAAAGCCCAAGCGCCGAGATAAAGGTTTTTGGTGTCGGAGGCGCAGGGGGTAATGCAATCAATAACATGATTGCTGCAGGGCTCAGAGGGGTGGATTTTATTGCCACAAATGCTGATAAACAGGCCCTCGATCTGAACGCTGCCCGTGATAAACTGCAATTGGGGGCCAATCTCACTCATGGATTGGGAGCCGGGTCTGACCCAGAGAAGGGCGCCTTGGCAGCAGAGGAGAGCGTGGAGACGATCAGAGCTGCCAGCGAAGGTGCGGATATGATCTTTATTACCGCTGGCATGGGAGGAGGAACCGGAACAGGAGCCTCTCCGGTAATCGCTCGGGAAAGCAAGAATAATGGGGCATTGACCGTTGCAGTTGTAACTAAGCCCTTTGACTTCGAGGGTGAAAAGAGGATGAAGGCAGCTTTGTCTGGCATTGAGAAACTGCAGAAAGAGGTTGATACCCTGCTTATCATTCCCAATCAGCGATTAAGGGCATTAGGCACCAAAGATACGCCTTTTTTGGAGCTTATGAAAATGGCCGATGATGTCCTTCTCTATGCAGTCAAAGGCATAGCGGACCTCATTACCATCCCTGGGTTCATCAACCTTGATTTCGCAGATGTTAAGAGGGTGATGGAGCAAATGGGAACAGCTATAATGGGTACAGGTACAGCAAAGGGAGAGAACAGAGCCCTTGAAGCGGCCCAGATGGCCATTAACAGCCCCTTGCTCGAGGATATCTCAATCGATGAAGCAAGAGGTGTTCTCATTAACATCACTGGTTCAACGAAAATGACTATGGATGAGGTTACCGAGGCATCTTCCTTTATAAAGAATGAGGTCCACAGTAATGCAGAGATTATATGGGGTATGGTTTTTGATGATACTATGGATGATGAGATGCGGATAACTGTTATTGCCACCGGTATAGGTGGTGATAAGGATAGAAAAATCATCAACTTGAGGGATGTTAACCCTGAAGAGACGGAAGATGGCTGGACCGTTCGGCTGAAGGAAGACCTCGACAAACCAACGTTCCAGAGGCAATTAGCCGAGGAAGATAGCGAGAAGCTGCTCAGAGACACGGGTCTAAACCCGGGGAAAAAAGGGATTCTTCGGAGGGTTTTTCAAAAGGAAAATCTGGAATATCCTACGTTTTTGAGGAAGCAGGCAGATTAATGGCAAACATTACCACTCTCTTGCGCAAGAGACTTTCTGAAGAGAGGGGTACCGTAACAAAGGATTGGGGCGGCAAGACATCTATAGCCCTGATCTATCCGAATTACTACCAAGTTGGGATGTCCAATCTTGGTTTTCAGGTAGTCTACGGGATATTAAATGATAACCCTGCTATCGTATCAGAAAGGGTATTTCTGCCCGATCAAGAGGAACTATCCCTCTATGAGAGAGCAGATCAAGCGCTCCTTTCTCTAGAATCGCAGACACCGCTGCGAGCCTTTGACCTCTTAGCATTTTCCCTCTCATTCGAAAATGATTACCCCAATATCCTGACCATCTTGGAGTTAAGCAAGATACCCCTTTTGAGTAAGGAAAGAGGGGAGGATGATCCCTTTGTCGTGGCAGGGGGGATAGCAACCCTTATGAACCCTGAACCTCTGGCCCCCTTTATAGATTGCTTTCTGCTCGGGGAAGGTGAGGTGGTCTTGAAAGATTTCTTTCGGACCTATGGGGATCTTCACCTCCGAGCCATGAAAAGGCAGGAGGTCTTGAGCGTTTTAGCAGAGGAAGTCGAGGGAGCATACTGTCCTTCCCTGTATAAGGTTACTTACCATGAGGATGGATCAATCCGATCCTTTAAGCCATCGATTGCCACGATTCCTTCCGTGGTAAAGGCTGTCAGGCAGATTCCCTTTATGGGGCCGGTGCGCCGCTCAAAAATCATTACACCATCTGCAGAATTCTCTAATACCCTTCTGGTAGAACTAAACCGGGGATGCGGCTATGCGTGCAGATTCTGCGCCGCCGGGTATGTTTACCGGCCTCCGCGTCTTGCTGACGAGGAAGAAATGATTGCCTCGTTTGACGATCTTTTTGCTGAAAATGCCAGGATTGGTCTTATCAGTCCATCGGTCTCTGATGTCCCAGGGATCGAAAGACTGACCGGGTATATCCTTGAGCAAGGCGGTGATTTTTCCGTATCTTCCCTCAGGGCAAATTCGTTGACACGAGGCTTGATAGAAAACCTCAAAAGAAGTAGTCAGAAGACCCTCACCCTTGCCCCCGAGACAGGGAGCGAACGACTGCGGAGAGTTATTAACAAGAAGCTCACCAACAAAGAGATCATAGATGCAATTGTCCTTATCACGAGAACCGGCTTTTTTCACCTCAAGCTCTATTTCATGATCGGTGTTCCCACTGAGACACGGGAGGACATAAAGGCCATTGTTGGGTTGGTTAAATCTATAAGGCATAATCTGATCAAGGAAAGTAGAGGCAGAAAGCGGATCGGTAGGGTCAGGCTCAGCGTCAGTTGCTTCGTTCCAAAGCCCTTTACCCCTTTCCAGTGGTTTCCAATGGATACTGTTGATGCACTCAAGGAAAAGCAAAAATTCTTAA
>DAOVRY010000262.1 GCA_030633645.1 Pseudomonadota bacterium
AAGGAATCCTGATAATGGCCTCTGCCTTACTCAGGGTTGTAACTGATCCAGCGGCCCTGGGAAGTGGTATGGCCACCATTCTCTCCCCTACCCTGCCGATATTAACCCTGATACATTCCTCCGCGCCAAGTTTAGAGGGAATATCCCTCGAAGCACCTACGGTTATTTTCTGTTTTTTTGGTGCGCTTGAGCCCTGGAGCCGGTAAAGGTACGGTCTCACAAACTCATCAAACGCAATGTAGGCAGAAACCGGATATCCGGGAATACCAACAACAGGCTTTCCTTTTACACGCCCGAGAATGGTAGGCTTACCAGGCATTATGGTGACACCATGAACAAGAAGCTCTCCGGTGTCCTCAATTACCTCGGCTGTATAGTCCCTCTTGCCTGCAGATGAGCCTGCAATGGTAATCACCACATCAGCGTCAGAGTTTACTGCCTTGAGCAGAGCCTCCTTAATCTTTTCACTCTTGTCCTCAACGATGTTCTCTACAATAGGCTCAGCCCCGCATTCCTTAACAAGACTAGAAAGAACAGAGGAATTCGACTCAATGATCTTGCCTTTTTTCAGAGAAGACAGATCTGATAGGGCACTGAGATCTACCAGCTCGCTGCCCGTGGGTATTATCAGCACCCGAGGTTTTCTTCTCACCTTCAGATGCAAAATCCCACCCCCAATCAGGGTTCCAAGATCAAATGGTCGTATCCTATGGTTTTGGGGAAAAAGCATCTCCGTGACAACAAAATCCTCTCCTACCTTCCTGGTATTCTGCCAGGGGAATGCTGAGGATTCGATTTCAACTGTTTCCTCATCAATCTGGTTGAGCTTCTCAGCCATAATCACGGCGTTTTTTCCCTCGGGAATTACCTGGCCTGTGTTGATCCACAGAGCCTCCTGCCCTATTTTCAATCGCTTTGGGTTCCGCTCGGTAGCCCCATAAGTGTCTTCTGCTCGAACTGCTATGCCATCCATTGCCGCAGAATGGTACGGAGGTGATGAGATCTTTGCAAAAATGGGCTCTTTCGTGATCCTTCCGCAAGACTCATGAACTGAGATCTCTTCTCCCTCTTGGATTGGCTCAGGATTAAAGGTCTCGAAAAAGACTTCCCGCGCCTCCTGAGGATCCTTCATTTTGAGGTATATCTTCTGTCGCTGCCTTTTTGTCAAAACAACCTCACCGTGACCCTATCTCCCTGATAAAGCCCTTCTGTATTCATATCAATCCTTATAATACCATCTGCCTCTACCATGGTAGATATCAGTCCACTTTTTCCCAGGATCGGTTTCGCCACCAATCTCCCATCCTCATGGGAAAGTCTTACCCGTATATAATCCTCCCGCCCACTGGCCGACTCTATGTTTCTATCAAGCTCTGCCTCAACTGTAGGGCGATGAAAAGCAGCAGGGTCTGAGAGGCCAGAAAGTCTGCCAAAAAGGTACCTCAGGAAAACATCAAAGATAACCATGGCAGATACCGGATGCCCAGGAAGACCCCACAGTGTCTTGTTTCCCTTCCGTGCAATGATAGTCGGTTTACCAGGGCTGATGGATACCCCGTGGGCCATGAGCTCGACGTCGGCAAAAGAGAGAAACAGGTCTAAGGTCAAATCCTTCGCGCCTACTGAGCTCCCCCCAGAAAGGAGGATAACATCCGCCTGGGATAGTGCTTTTTCAAACAGTACCTTCAACTGCTCAAATCTATCTCCAGCAAGACCCAGATAGATCGGTTCAACGCCCAGTTGAGTGCAGAGACCCCCGAGGGTGTAAGTATTGATATCCCTTACCTGCCCTGGTTTCGGCGTTTGGGTAACATCCACTATTTCTTCACCGGTAGATATGATGGCTGCCTTTGGTTTGCAAAATACAGCTACCGTGCTCACGCCCAGACCTGCGAGAATACCTAAATCCTGTGGCCGCAATCGGGTTCCCTTCTGCAAAATCACCTGGCCTTTTTTCACATCATCATCAGAAAGGATCACATTCTCTAATGGGGAAACGGGCCTGCTGATTTCCACAACCGTATCCTCAACCTTCTGAGAATACTCCACCATCAGCACTGCATCAGCGCCTTTAGGCAGCATACCTCCCGTTGATATCAGGGCACACTCTCCCCTGTTAAGGTCAAAATTGGGCTTCCGGCCCATCTTGACTTCCCCCACAATAGCAAAGGGGGTGGGCAGATTTTCGCTCGCACCAAACGTATCCTTAGCACCAAGGGCATATCCATCTACCGTGGATCTCTGAAATCCTGGTATATCTTCACTGGATACAATGTCGCTCGCCAGAATCCTGTTAAGGGCATCTGTTATGTAAACAGATTCAGTCCCCAAGGGTTGAACGGTTCTCAGGAACTCGAGAACCTCCTTGGCTGTCTTTACCTTAAAAAATGACCGCATGACTGAAATATGTCACAAATGACATGAATAATCAATTACTATTTCTCAGCCTACGGCCAGGTCCAAGACAGAAGGTTAGATACTGACTCACTCTTGAGTAGGGAAAGGAGGTTTGGTGGGGGTTTGGTTTTTGGCCTTTTGTTTGGCTAGTTTTTCCTTACATTTCACAATATAGGCAAGTGTCTTCCCATACTGGCCGAGATCGGGGTAATGGTTGATGAGATACTCGAACCGGTTCAGTGCTGCCACATAGTGTCCACTTCTGTAATAGAAATGACCGACATAGAATTCATATTCCGCAAGGTTTTTGAGACATTTCCTGATTCTCTTCTGGGCCATAAAGGAAAATGGATCATCCGGGAAGTCTCTCTGCATCCTCTCAAATTCTTTCAAGGCCTTTTTTGTGCTGGTCTGATCCAGGTCGGTGCTATTCATCGTGACAAAGTGACACATACCCTCCTGGTAGATCACGTAGGGGATCGCCTTGTTTTTTGGGTGAAGCCTTTCAAACTCCTTGTATGCGTCAAGGGCCTCCTCAAACAGTTCCTTTTTATACAGAGAGTCAGCCAACTTTAGTTCGGC
>DAOVRY010000154.1 GCA_030633645.1 Pseudomonadota bacterium
AGAGGCACTCGCGAGAACAGCCTGAACATCTTCATTGTTGGACACGGCCTTTTTGAGAATTGAGATGTCCTCAATGGAAACATTTTGCATGGTAGCCTGTTCTTGCTCGATAATTTCCTTTTTTACTTGGCCGATCGTCTGCTCAACCTTTTCACGATTACGAGAATCCGATTTCGGGATGTCTGATAGGACCTTTTCATAGACGCTGAGAGATTCCATGAGCAATCCCATGGAACGGTAAACCTCTGCCTCATTGAATTTGGACTGTAAATCTATTTTCTCACCTTCTGTAATGCGCGTCATCCTGCACTCCCCTCAGGCAGAGTCTAGTCCAACTCCTATTCCAAATTTTCCTTAGCGAGGCTTTGTCAAGCACGTGTCCTGCTAAGATGGATTCCCTTTTGGTGGGTAAGCGAACTGTATCCCCTGAGGCTCAATTAAAATATTGAAATCCACTTCCCCCTAGCACCTATGTTTTCATTCGGAAAAGACGCCTCAATCCTTTAGTGGTTTTTATTTGCTTTAACGAGGGTAGCAGCAAATCACAATTGAGTCTCATCATGGCAGTAGGGGCGAAAACTCCCATCAATATCATAAGATAGCCGAGATCCGTTTTTCTGACATACAGCCTGCTCTTTTCAAAAATCAGATCCACCTCCCTGGCTCCGTTGAGGGAGTAAATAAAGATACGCCACCAGTCTCGGCTTTCAGGTTCCTCCGGGAGGGGAGTTAAGAACTCTTTGAAGATGAGTTTGCCCTCAAAAGAAAAGAGCATGATCCCGTCAACATCATCCAAGCTCAGAATATCATTGAATAGCTCTTTCATGTCTTCCTCGTACTAGGGACTTTCTTAGTGTGAAGAAACCATATGACCACTGATAACCTTTATTATTCTGTCTCTGGGGCATTTAGGGCTAACTGAAATTAGCGTTGTTTCTTTACCGGGAACCAATATAAAATCATTCGATTCACCTTTATCTATATAGCCTAGCTTTAGTTTTCCGGCGTTGAAAAAGGTCCCCACACGTGCAGCCTGCGCGATAAGACCATCCCACGAACTATCATAGTATATGACTTCAAATCCGCGCCTTTCACCGATCTCCTTTTCCAATCTGGTCCTGATATTAGCAATTACGTTTGATTTTTCCGATTCCTCTGCCTCGGGCACCTTCACCGTCTTTTCATTATTTTTCGCCACCTGCTCCGGCCCTTCCTCACAGCCAGCCTCATCCTTCAACCGTGCTGCATCAAGAAGTATCGCCTGGAGCTCCGTCTGGATCTTCTTTTCCTTTTGAGGACAAGCATTCTGAATGGAAAGACTGACCTCATCCCACGAAAAGATTTCGTATGCAGCAGCCTCACCCTGGAGACCACTGGCTCTTGCGTCAAGCAGCTCGCCGTCACTGAAAAAAAGTACCCCCTGTTTGCCCGATAATTTGTCAACCAACCGGATGGTGCAGGTCCTCTGCTCCATTTCTATCAACTGCAAGAACATAGCAGAAGAAACACCGTGTAACGTTCCACCCTCAGATTCCTTTCTGAGCGTGGTCATTATTTTCCGGGCAAGATCTTCAATCATGAAAGGCTTTCCAATATAGCCTACTGCCCCTCCCTCTCGGGCCAGTCTTTCCATTTCGGGTGTGCTGTAGCCAG
The DNA here is from genome assembly GCA_030633645.1 of Pseudomonadota bacterium. Taxonomy (GTDB): domain Bacteria; phylum Desulfobacterota; class DSM-4660; order Desulfatiglandales; family B25-G16; genus JADFWK01. The sequence goes on from DAOVRY010000154.1 coordinate 1,654, forward strand.
TAATGATGATTACCGGTATATCTGGATAGTGTTCCATGATATGGGCAAGAAGGGTAAAACCATCCATTCTCGGCATTTTCAGATCACTGACCACAAGGGAAATAGCATTTTTCTTGAGCTTGTCTACGGCGATCAGGCCGTCTTCTGCCATCACCACACGAAAGATCTCACTGTACCTCTCAAGCCCCTCCTTCAAGGAGACCAGCATCTCCTGATCATCATCTACAATCATCACCTTTCTTATCATGGAATCTCCTCACCCTTTCTCACCCGGGATGCCTTATCAATGTCTACGATCTTTACGCCGGCAACATACTCCATGGCCTCATATTTCCTTATGGCGCCTATTTTTCTTGCGATCTCATTTAGTTTCTTAATTTGATTGTCTATCTTCACAATATTTTCGTAATTTTTGTCATGAGGGCTCAAATCAGATATGACCTCATTTAGCAGATTACCAATTACCGTAAGGGGTTGATTCAGTTTATGGGCAACCCCGCCAGCCATTTCCATAACCCCAAGGAATTTTTCCTTGCTGCTAGTTCCCGTCACATCAAAATGGCCTAGTGCCTCTTTTTCTTTGATTTCTTCCGTGATATCCCTTATCACCCCATCTAAGAGCACTGCCATGCCATCCTCATCAAAGACCACTTCGGCAGTTACAGCACACCATAGGGGTGTTCCGTCCCGTTTCATGAGTGAAAGGGGGAAATCCTCTACGCGACCTCCCCGAATAATGCTCTCAACCAAGATACCCCTATCTTTCCGGTTCCGATAAAGCTGCACAACTGGGTAACCAATTAGCTCCCTAACCGCAGCGAAGCCAAATAATTGCGCAAAGGCCTTGTTGCAAAAAACAAGCTTGCCTTCAAGAGTGGTGCGGTAAATGGCTAGAGGAATACCATCAAGAAACTCCGCATACCATCGCACCGATTTATCAATGTCAATCTGAGAAACGGTACCCGCCATTTTTTTCAACCTGTGCGCTGGGCACAAACCTCGCGAAAAGAATTGTAATTCAATAGAACCTTCTAGAACTGAAATACCTGGGAATAATATATCATATGTCAGCACGCTGTTTGCTCAAACGGAAATCCCTTTGAGCGGTCACTAAAACGTTTCTTGCCAAGAAATCTCGGCGAAGTGGAAGATAAGCGATGTCAACTGTTTGAGCCCTAAAGGCGAGTTTTGACATCGCCTGGAGCGAGCCTTAGATTTGTCAAAAAACGTTTTAGACCAAGAGAAAAGGATTTCGGCAACAGCCTGTTAAAGGCCGAGACCAATTCTCCCAAGTTCTCTCTGGTGTTTCCGAGCCCAGAAGACACACTCATTTCTCAACTCAGGAAGCACTCCGAACTCCTCTGCCAATTCCTTAACAGATTCCGTCACCCCCCTTGCCAGCTCCTCGTCGCTGGCATCCCCGACAAAGGTAATCTTCCGATCAGCATACACAAACTCACCAACAAAGGGGTCTAGGAAGGCATATTCATCCGCCTTTTCAGCAAATTTCTTTTTTAGCAGGGTATTGAAGTTTGCTTTAATCCTCTTATTGGACCTGATCACCCTTTCAAATATACCTAATAGCTCTCCCAGCATGGTGATGCTGTGCCGTGAAGGCTCATTTCGGATGTCTTTAGACTCACTGTTCACTTCATCCATTGGGAACGAAATCTTGCTGACACGAAAGATCCCACTTGACGCCTTTGCTTTCTGAATGAGAAGCTCCTGACTCCCTTTTGAACCATTCACCTCTCCCTTGTTCCAGGAATAGGACCCACCTATGATCTGCCCCTTGTCAAAAAAGACCAGACCACTTTCTTTCCCTCTATCAAGGGAGACATCAATGTAACCGGTAAGTTTCTCCGAATTCATCTCTTGTATCAGTCCTTCAAGATCAGTAAACTCTGTCCTGAGATCCTTATAGATTTCTTTTGCAGTTGGTATATTGCACCAGAAGTAAATCTTCTTTGGATCTATTTTATACACATGGATGGTAAAATTGTGCTCCGCCGTTGCTTCAATAAGACCATCTAAGGCTGCCTGACCCTCTATCTGCCCTTCTTTGTTTTTGAAAATACTGTTCAGGAGTTCATCGTTATCAAAGAAAACAACCCCTTCGATCCTTGGGGATTGTAAATGGATACATCCAGAACCAAACTCACCTTGACAGTGCTCAACAAGTTTTGGGATATCAACATAATAACTATTCAGATTTTCGAGTACCGGCTTCTCTCTGGGAATTATGATCATGATCCCCTCTCAAAAACCTGCATTAGGCCTAGTGAAACTCCGCCTCAAACCGACGAGTGGAGAAAAATCATATTCCATTATTTGAGGCGAAGCGATGTTGGTTTCGGCTAAAGTTATACGGTTGCGCTGCTGGTTTCGTATGACGTTAACCGTTAACCGTTTCGAGCTGCGCAACCGCAACCGTTCTACGATCCCAATTATCCTTTGCGCCTTAGTGGTATTAGAAAAACTTGACATAAATTTTAAGATCTTAGCTTATATAGACATCTAGAGAGAGGCGTGACG
>DAOVRY010000206.1 GCA_030633645.1 Pseudomonadota bacterium
CTTACTTGTGAAAATATGCTTTCATTAGTCCATCCTGGCCTGCTACCAATTGGAAGACCAGTCCAACGCAGGGTACCAGCAACATACATACCACTATTGTGCGTGAGATCAAGCCTTCCTGCAGAGGTTTCATTCATAGCAGCTATAGGCCCTACTATTTCACCGACTGCAAACATCTTAGGAATTATTAATCTTCCACCACTCATCCTTTGAAGCGCCTCGCAAAAATATTCTGCTTCATCATGGAAAGCATCCCCACGATGCCATGCTGATTGTGCCTTCCACTTAATCACCTTTTCCTTTGCTTGTGCTGATCTTTCACAAACAATAAACACCAAACTAATAGTTACTACTAATGCCATTAATATTGAAAACCATCTCTTTATCATTTTTTTACCTCCTTCTTTAAAAATTGCCGTGTACTACTACTCCTTCTACAATCCATATTTCTTTTTCACATAATAAACACCTCCTTCCTCTTTGTAATCTGGGGCCTTAATTCAAGTGATTTTTCATCCTGTATCTACCTGTAGAATCTTGTTTCGCAAAAACTCAAAGGTATAATTAATATGTTCTCTCATAAATTTCTTGGCCTTCTCATAGGAACCTTCCTTAATAAGACCCAGAATCTGCTGATGCTCTTCTATTGAACGCCGTCCTGAGCCCGGGATATATAAATAAATGAATTGATATCGAGCTAGATGGGAAGAAATAGAATTATAAAAGTGGATAACCCAATTGTTGCCAGTGGATTCAATCAGTTTTATATGAAAATCGACAAAGTCTTTAAGGTAGGTGAATACTTCTTCCCGATTATCTTGAGAAGGTATGGACAAATCTGAGGCTGACTCCACAGACGCAGTGACATTAGGCAGGTCTCTGATATTTTTTGCCTTAAGAAGATCGATAGCATAACATTCAAGCATCTCCCTGGTCTGATAGACCTCTTTCAAATCCTCAATTGATATATTACTGACGTATGTCGCCTTTCTAGGAATATTGACAACCAGATGCTCATTTTCCAGTATCCGAAAGGCCTCACGGATAGGGGGTCTACTGATATCTAGGCGCGAGGCCAAATCGGTTTCATTGAGCCTTTGCCCGGCCGCAAGGTCGCCAGTAATAATTTGGTTCCTAAGGTATTCAGCAACGCTATCTGTTATACTTTTAATTTCCATAGCAAATTAATACAGTCTACAGTATACTGTGTTCTGTATATTGTGTTTAACCACGGTTTAAGCACATGTCAAGAAAAAAATTGTGAGTGCTCACTTTTTTCTCTAAGGGTAGAAACGCTTAAGAATTCTTTTATCTTTCGTTGGAGGGAATTATAGGTTGAAAAGAGGAAATATCAATGCACTTTTTGATTATAGACTAGGTTCAATCAGGCAATGTACTCAAAAACAAGAAAACCACACCCATTTGTAGATGGGGGTGGTTTTTCTCTGTGCCTATCCCTATTAGGGCGAAGTGCTTACGGCGGTGGTGGAGAGGGTGGGGCTAGTCCCACAGATCCAGGTCAATGAGCCCGATACGGACTGCATACTTGGTGAGTCCTACCTGACCCTGAACCCCTGTTTTGCGCACAATGTGGGCTCGGTGGTTTTCCACGGTCTTTCTGCTGATACACAAGACATCGGCAACCTCCTGGTTGGAGTGGCCTTCAGCCAGGAGCTTCAACACCTCCTTTTCCCGCGCTGAGAGGGGATCGGCCTGGTGTTTGAGCTCACGCTTGGTTCTGCCCCCAAAATAATCGGATAAGACCTGATCAGCAATTGGGGAGTCAAGGTAGAAACCACCATTGAAAACGGTATTAATGGCAGCGATGAGGTTCTCTTCATCTGAGTCCTTGAGTACATAGCCTTTGGCACCTGCCTGTAACACCTGATCGATATAGGCCTTCTTGGCATGCATGGAGAGGATGATGACCTCGGTTTCAGGAACACGCTCTCGGATCTGGCGGGTTGCTTCTATTCCGTCCATCTTGGGCATGGCGATATCCATAATAACGATTCGTGGTTTGTATTCTAGCACCATCTCCAGGGCCTGATCCCCATCATCTGCCTCTGCCAAGACCTGGATATAGTCTTTTTCCGACAGCAATGATTTCAAGCCCTTGCGGAAGATCCGGTGGTCATCAGCCACCACAATGGTTATTCTCTCCTTCATAGTGTCAACTCCTGCTAAAGGATGCGCTAATTATGGTGCCCCCCTGGCCATCTCCTCCTCCTTTTTGGCAATAGCGAGCCGGGTCTTCACCACCGTGTCTGGGATCAAACTGATTGAGTCGATCCCACACTCAACCAGAAAGGTTGCAAACTCGGGGAAGTCACTGGGTGCCTGTCCACAGATACCTATCTTTCTGCCCCTCCTCTTGGCAACCGTAATCACCTCTTTGACCAGGGTCTTAACTGCCTCATCCCGCTCATCAAAGATGTGGGATACTAAGTCACTGTCACGATCCAACCCCAGGGTGAGCTGGGTGAGGTCATTGGAGCCAATGGAGAATCCATCAAAGATATCGGCAAACCGATCAGCAAGGATGACATTGCTGGGAATCTCACACATCACATAGAACTCAAGGCCCTCGTAGCCCTGGATGAGGCCAAAATCAGCCATGGTCTCAATCACCCTCTCACCCTCTTCAGGGGTCCTGCAAAAGGGCACCATGACCTTGATATTCGTCAACCCCATCTCATCTCGGGCCTTGAGCAGTGCCTTACACTCCAGGCCGAATGCCTCCCTGAACCGCTCATCATAGTAGCGGGAGGCCCCCCGCCAGCCAATCATGGGGTTAGACTCCACCGGCTCATAGAGGTGTCCGCCAATGAGGTTGGCGTACTCATTGCTCTTAAAATCAGAGAGGCGCACAATGACATCTTTGGGGTAGAAGCCTGCTGCAATCCTGCCGATGCCCCGGGCCAGTTTATTGATAAAGAATTCCTTTTTATCCTCTGGATGGGCTGCAGTCATCTCATCGATCTTGGTTACGATCTCCTTGATGGCAGGCTCTTTCTGTGCCCTCTCTTTCAGCTCATCATAGTGGATGAGGGCCAGGGGGTGGATGCCGATGTGGGAGTTGATGATGAACTCCTCCCGGGCCAGCCCCACACCGTCATTGGGGATCTGGCCATCGATAAAGGCCCGCTCAGGGATACCCACATTCATCATGACCTGGGTTCTGGTTGTGGGGATGGTGTCCAGGTTCAGGGTTTCAATATCGAATTTCAGCAGGCCCTCATACACGGTGCCGGTCTCCCCCTGGACACAGGAGACCGTGATGGGCATGTCTGTGGATATGGTCTCAGTGCCGGTCTCAGTTCCAATGATACAGGGGATCCCGAGCTCCCGGGACACAATGGCAGCATGGCAGGTGCGGCCTCCCTTGTTGGTGACAATAGCTGCGGCCATCTTCATGATGGGCTCCCAGTCAGGATCGGTCATGGTGGTCACGAGCACCTCACCAGGTTTAAACTCGCTGATCTGGGCAGAATCCTCGATGATGTGGGCAAGCCCTTTTCCGATCTTGGTTCCCACTGCCTGACCGGTCACAAGGGCAGTGCCAGTGTCTTTAAGCACATAGGTTTCAATGGTGC
>DAOVRY010000205.1 GCA_030633645.1 Pseudomonadota bacterium
ATGAGGTAGAGGAGCAAAATCAAGAGACCAAGCACAATAGCAAGCATGGCTACTGTTTTAAGGCCCGTGCTGATCAGATTCAATCCAGATATTCCATCCATAAAAAGTGCCTAAAGTTATTACTGCCTACTGCTTGCTCCCTACTGCCTTTTAAGTACCCAAAGTGTAATCCCTCAATTCCTAAATTCCTAAATCCTCTTCCCTGTTTCCCGTGTTGATCTGGCACGAGAAACCAGTAACGAGTAACCAGTAACGAAATATCCTATCACCCCAGAGACTCAACCCTCTCCACAGGGCTGACAATATCAGTTACCCTTACGCCAAATTTTTCATTGGCAACCACAACCTCACCCCTGGCAATCAATTTGTCGTTTATATATATCTCAAGCCGTTCGCCCACGGGTTTATCTAACTCGATTATGGATCCTTGCCCCAACTGGAGCACATCATCTACCAGCATCTTGACCCTACCTAACTCCACCGCTATATCAAGGGGGATGTCAAGAATGAGATCAAGATCGCATTTTTCATGTGGTGCGGGCTCGTTCCCTTGCGCTGCTTCCGTCTGGCCACTACCTTGTGATGCCTCTTTGTGGCCATTATCTGTTACCGTATCGGTGTCGTTCATCACTTACTCCTTGTTAACACTTTCACTTATTCTTATCGCCTGCTTACTGTTACGTGTGCCTGGAAAACCCTTAAACTTGGGAATATCCTCTACACTCACGGTGATTAAATCGTTTACCCCTTGGTCAAGCGGTATTATGTCGTCAACCTTTATGTCCAGCAGTTCCCTGCCAGTAATCTTTGTCATGCCTAAGGTGCACCGCACATTTAATGCCAGTCCCTTTATTTTTTCCTGGATATATTTTCTCCACCTTTGATCAGCTTCCACCTTTTCATTCTGAAGCCCTTGCTTCAATTGTTCTCGGAGAGGCGCAATAGTAGAATAGGGAATACAGATGGTCATGTTTCCCGTAGTGTTCCCAAACTCTACCTTAAACCTACTCACCATCACCGAATCGTTAGGTTTGGCTATGGCAGCGAACTTTGGATCCATCTCCGAGCGTGTTAAGGCCATCTTTATGTTATGAACATCTGACCATGCGTGCTCTAGGTCGCCAAGTATTATGCCAATTACCTTTTCCATTATTCTGGTCTCAATGGGAGTAAAGTCTTTTCCTTCAGGTTTTGCCTGACCATCGCCCTTTCCCCCAAAGAAGGTATCGACAAAGGCAAATACCAGGGGGCCTTCCATTACGAGCAGGGCAAATCCCTTGAGAGGTGCCATCTTGAAGATATTCAAACTTGATGGAAGCGGAATGGAACGAGAGAATTCATCAAACGGAACTGATTCAGTGGAAGATATAGTTACATCTATACCCGACCTTGTGGCGGCAGAGAGACTTGCCCTTGAAGAACCAACAAACCTTTCATTAATAGTTCCCAAAGCAGGCATGCTGGCAAATGAAGGCCCAGCCCGTGACTTAAAATCATATACATTCAGCCCTTTACCTCTTTCAGGAGTATCCGTCTCGGTTTTGACCTTGCCGTCACTTATCCCGTTAAGCAGAGAGTCAACCTCATCGTGTGATAGTACGTTTCCCATAGTGTAACCTATTGCACCACAAATTCGGTAAAATAGAGTCTCTGAACAACGCCCCCGCCAAGGGCGTGGTTGATCCTGGAGAGCAGTGCCTGTTTCAATTCTAGCTTTCCCTCCATGGTACTGATCTCTTTGAATGACTGGCTGGAAAGGAGCAGGAGGATGGTATCCCTCAGCTCTGCGGTATACCCTTCCACCATCTTTTTCTTTTCTTCATCACGAACCTCCAGCGCAATGGTAACCTTTAGGTATCTCTTACCGAGTCCCGATCTATCCGCTAAATTCACGATAAATGACTCAAGGGGAAAAACGATCTTCGCCTCATCCTTGTTTTTGTTGACTTTAGCTTTGGTAGTCTGGGTCTCTTTTGTATTTTCGTCTTTATAGCCTTTAAGGTGGTTCCAACCTACATACCCGCCAGCCCCGAGAACCACCACCATAACTCCCAAGATTATGAACTTGAGAAAAGATTTCTTGGGCTGTATCTCTTGTTGAGCATCCATCTCTTCTGCCATTTAAACCCCCTGTGCATGTTTAAAGATTATCTCTACCCTCCTGTTTAAGGCCCTGTTTTTCGGAGTATCATTTGGATGGAGAGGCCTCGAGGGGCCGTAACCTCCAACAGAAAAGCGTGATGGTGAGAGCCCCTTTTGCTTCAAAAAATATTCCAGAACAGAAAGCCCCCGGTAACCTGAAAGCTCCCAGTTTGATAGGAATAACCCACTGTGAATTGGGATATTATCCGTATGACCCATAATAAGAATATCATTGGGACAGCTATCTATAGCCTCGGCCAGTACATCCAGAACTGGGAATGCCTCATGTTTAATCCTGGCCTCTCCCGGATTAAACAGGATGTTTTCCTGAAAGGAAAAAACAATACCTCTCTCATCATCGGTTATATCTATCAACTCACTCAGATCCTTGAGTCTCTGCTCGAAGTTTTCACCCGGTTCAACCAACGGTATGAAAAGATCCGCAAGAAGCCTCCGATCAATCACATAGGAGACATGAGTCTCACTGTATTGTCGAACAAAATTGGCTATATCAGTAATCCCCCTGGCTCCAGCAAATTCAAGCTCACCAATAGCTTCTCTAAGATATATAAATATCTCTTTCAGCTTTTTTTGATCCATAGAAGACATGGTAAGAAGCATTACAAAAAAGGTTAGCAAGAGCATCACCAAGTCCGAAAAGGTTACCATCCACCTACTGGGGTCCATGTATTGACCGTCGGCGCCGTGGTTTTTTCTTCTGTTCATACTTAGAAAACCCTGAAGTCAAAATCCTTATAGGTAAAGATACCTGCCGGTTTCTTCTTAAAAATCCTTTTCACGTAAAGTGGTGCCCGAAAACGCAAAACAATATCCACCCGTCTGTTTTGGGCCCTGGACTCCCTGGTGGCATTTGAGGCAATTGGGCTATTGCTGCCCCGTCCGTAGGCAGAGAGCCTCTCAGGTGCAATCTTACCGTTTGAGACGAAATACTTGAGGACCTGAATCGCCATGAGACTTGAAATCTCCCAATTTGATTTTAAGCCCATTCCCTCACCGGGTCTGTTATCGGTATGCCCAACGATCTCTACCGGATAGTCTCCCTTTCTCATAATGTGGCAGAGATCATTGAGCACACGGTATGAAGACGGTTTGAGCCTGGATTTATCCTTTCCAAAGAGGACTCTCTCATTAATAGTGATTACCTCCCTACCCTCGCCCGATTCGATTTTGACCTGGCCCACCATGGTTTTCTCCAGAAGAGATAATAGTTCAACAATATTGACCCTCTCTTGGGTCATGGGAGCAAAAGGTGTCATGATCGACTCACCGGTCCTTGAGGGCGATAACCCACCGTGAAGCCTGCCAAAAGGACCCATGAGTGAACCTATGGCCAAGAGCTTTTTTTGCTCATCTATTACCGCTATGGAGTTTAGCAAAATAAAAAAGGTCAAAAGAATGAGAAAGAGCGACACAGTCATAAGCAATCCCACGTTCAGTTTG
>DAOVRY010000272.1 GCA_030633645.1 Pseudomonadota bacterium
GCCATTGAGGGGCCGGCGGACAAGGCAGGTGAACTCGGAACAACCCTGGCCAGGACCCTTCTTGACGCAGGCGCCCAGCAGATTCTGGATGAAATCTATGGAAAACGTTGATAACCACCTCAGAAGGTGGAGTTTGTGAGGGGACAGGCCAAAGGCATGGTCTATTTGATCGGGGGTGGCCCGGGCAGTCCTGATCTCATTACCGTAAAGGCAAAGGAATGTCTTCAGACGGCTGATGTTATTGTCTACGATTACCTTATAGACGAATCACTTTTATCCCTCAGCGGCAAGGATGCAGAGCTGCTATATGTAGGTAAGAAAAGTGGCCAGCATACCATGAGCCAGCTGGAGATTAACAAGCTTCTGATAGCTAAGGCAGAGCAGGGTTTAACAGTAGCCAGGTTAAAGGGAGGCGATCCCTTTATTTTTGGAAGAGGCGGGGAAGAGGCCATGGAACTGGCTCAGGCAGGGATACAATTTGAGATTGTTCCTGGAGTAACATCGGCAATAGCAGTGCCTGCATATGCGGGTATACCCCTAACGCACCGAGATCACTCCTCAACGGTGTGCTTTATTACAGGACATGAGGATCCCACAAAAGAAACATCAAGTATCAACTGGGATCCCTTGGCACAGTCTCCAGGAACCCTCGTTTTTCTTATGGGGATTGGCAACTTAGGTAAGATAGCAAGAAAATTGATTGACGGTGGGCGGCCAGCACATTCTCCAGTGGCGGTTATTAGCAACGGTACCACACCGAACCAGAAGACCCTAACAGGAACCCTTAAAGATATTGAGCAAAAGGCGAAAGATGCCAATCTCACACCCCCAGGGGTAATTGTGGTTGGGGATGTGGTAGGTTTGAGAGGCCATCTGAATTGGTTTGAAACCAGGCCTCTCTTTGGAAAGAACATCTTAGTTACCAGACCAGAAGATCAGGCTGCAGGTTTTGTTAGTATCTTATCTGCTTTTGGTGCCCGGTGTGTTCAAATTCCAGCGATAAGAATTATACCTCCTACGACCTGGGAAGAACTAGATAGAGCAATAGCAGGTCTCTCCATCTATGATTGGACACTTTTTACCAGCATTAATGGGGTTAAGTACTTCTTTGAACGATTACAGGTTGCCAAAAAAGACGCCAGGCATCTCAGTGGTATTAAGATTGCCGTTATAGGGCCCAAGACTGCAGAGGCTCTCTTTGACAAGGGCGTTACACCAGATTTGATTCCTGACGAGTATTCCGCTGAGGGGATGGTGGAAGCATTACATGAATACCCCCTAAAGGGCAAAAGGGTTCTTCTGCCGAGGCCTGTAATAGCAAGGGACTACCTTCCTGGAAAACTCAAAACCATGGGAGCCATAGTAGATGTGGTTGAAGCGTATCAGACAGTACAGGCAGAGTATGATCACAATCAATTAGACGATCTATTCAAAAATGGCGCGATACACATGGTTACCTTTACCAGCCCCTCAACTGTTGATAATTTTTTGGATTTATTTGAGGGTAAATCAGTTGGCAAGGAGAGTTCAAAGATATTAGTAGCCTGCATTGGGCCAATTACTGCTCGACGCGCAACTGAAAAGGGGTTAAGGGTAACGGTAGTGCCTGATGAGTACACAGGAGATGCCCTTGCAAGGGCCATTGTTGAATTTTATAAAATACATTAACTCTACTATATAACTAATTGCTATTCTTATTAGTTTTCTAATGATTCAGAACCTGCTATGAGCTGCTCTCCATCAATCCAATTCCCAGACCCCTCTGGACGCCCAAACTACTGTATCTCGAATCTTGGCTGAACAGAGCAGTAGGCCATAGTGATTTTCAATGTCTCCCGACGGCCTTTTGTAGCTTATGTTTTCGCCAGTGCCTGAGAGCAGAACACCTCCTGCTTCAGACGCAATAACGTCGCAGGCACAGGTATCCCATACCTTTGTCCCCCCAGCAGGGTGCACATAGATATCTGCCTCTCCATCAATAACCAAAGCCATTTTCCTACCTACACTTCCTGAGGAAATTTCATCCTGTACCTTCAGCAATTCAATAAATTTGTCTACCTTAGGGTCCCGATGTGAACGGCTGACAACAAGTCGTAGATATTTCAGGTCCGGGGTATCTGAAATCTTTACCCGTGATGACGTATCCCTTTGACACAGCCGGGTCTTGAACGCACCAAAACCTTTACAAGCATAAAACTCTAGGCCGGTAGCTGGCTCTACTACTACCCCGATTGTAGGTTCGCCAAGATGGGTTAGACCAACCATGGTAACGAATTCGCCATTACCCTTGATGAAATCCTTGGTGCCATCCAACGGATCAATCATCCAGACCCATTCTTCTCCTGTCTTATCCCAGGTATCTGGTTCTTCCTCGGTAAGAATAGCATGCTCGGGAAAATTACGTTTGAGCGTTTCCACAATAATCTGATTTGCGGCCATATCCGCAGCAGTTACCGGATCATCCTCCCCCTTTTGTTTGATATCAATATCCTCACCTGAAAGGTATTGCTCGTAGATGGCCTGTATCATTTCTGCGCCCAAGCGGGCTGCTTGTCTGGCACTATGTAAAAAATATTTAAGGTCTTGTTTCATGATTGATGCCCTTGGATTCCGAAGCTAGCGTACCTAAACTGTTGACAAATACCGCACATAAGGTTAAGTTTCCTTGTGTACTCATAGCAAGGGTCTCTTTTGCCGAAGTGGCGGAATTGGTAGACGCGCTAGGTTCAGGACTTAGTGGGTGTACGCCTGTGCGGGTTCGAGTCCCGCCTTCGGCACCATATTTCTTACCCTCTTCCCCCTTCTCCTATATCTAGCGAAGCTTTGCCTCAAACCGATCCACCCTCCGTAGCGGACTACTGCGGAGGACGGGCGAGTGGA
>DAOVRY010000105.1 GCA_030633645.1 Pseudomonadota bacterium
CCAAGCGAAAACATTGAAATGAATGCATTGCATACCAGGTCTGGGCCAGGGGTCTGGGCCAGGGGCATAACCAAAAAAAAGACACCCATACCCTGGACCTCTTGACGTTATCGTGTCTCCAGAAAAGGGGTCCAGAAAAGGGGTTCTTGACTTTATTACTGTGTTTGGATAACAATGGCAAAATAATTATGGTGTTATTTTCATGATTGTTGACAACACACAAGTACCGGTTTCCACCCCGGTAAAGATAGGAAATCTGACCGTTGGGAAGAACGGCCCTCTCTTTTTGATATCCGGGCCCTGCGTGATAGAGAATAAGGAGACGACCCTTACAGTGGCGAAGTTTTTGCAGGGATTAGCCCAGAGGCTTAATATACCAGTCATATTTAAGAGTTCTTATGATAAGGCGAATCGGACGTCGGTTGATTCCTTTCGGGGGCCAGGTTTGGATGAAGGCCTCGAGATTCTCAAAGAGGTAAAGAATACCACTGGTTTGCCGATATTATCAGATATACATCAGGTGAGTGAGATTGAAAAGGCGGTAGAAGTTTTGGATGTTATTCAGATCCCTGCCTTCTTGTCTCGCCAGACGGATCTGATTATTGAAGCAGCCAGAACTCGTTTACCGCTCAACATAAAAAAGGGCCAATTTCTTTCTCCATGGGATATGGAGCAGGTTGTTCTAAAGGCGACTTCAACGGGAAATACTAATATTTTACTGACGGAGAGGGGTACATTTTTCGGATACCATAATTTAGTGGTGGATATGCGGTCCATAATGGTTATGAAGGATTTTGGGTATCCGGTTGTATTTGATGCCACGCATGGTGTACAATTACCTGGGGGCCGAGGCACGTCCTCTGGTGGGCAGAGGGAATTCGTGGCTCCCCTTGCAAAAGCTGCTGTAGCCGCTGGTGCTGACGGAATTTTTTTGGAGATCCATCCAGACCCTGATTCAGCTCTCAGTGATGGGCCCAATTCTCTCGCGTTTGAGCATGTTGAATCCCTTGTGGCTGTGCTCAAGAAAGTTCATCAGACAGTTGAAAGAAAGTGAAAGATGATGTCAGGCGTGTGGATAGTGCACGATTTGGGTTTGGTGTTAACAAGCTGTTGCCCAAACGGAAAACCCTTTGAGCGGTCATTAAAACGTTTTTTGCTAAGAAATCTTGGCGAAGTGGAAGATAAGCGATGTCAACTGTTTGAGCCCTAAAGGCGAGTTTTGACATCGCCTGGAGTCCCGCTTTGCGGGATCAAAAAACGTTTTAGACCCAGTGAAAAGGGATTTCGGCAACAGCCTGTTAACGGGAAACACAGGCATTACTCTTTGCCAATAGGTTATCTCTTGGTATAATTTATGAAAAAAATTCCCGTCATGATGTGGCCGATAGGAGGGATATTTTTTCTTTTGTTGATAGCTGCCTTTTTTGTCTGTAAGGTACCACAGGTATGTATGGATGCATCAACAGCATCCAATCTGAGCTCTGGAGAGTCCCTCAAGATGCGTGAGATCCACTATAGTCAGGACTACAAAAATGGCGAAGGAAAATGGGAGCTTAAGGCAAAAGAGGGCTATTTTCTTGACAAGACCCAGACCTTGACCTTGAAGGATGTTTCACTAAGATTAGATCCTGCCAGGAAGGCAGGTTTTACCATCCAGGGAAACGAAGGCAATTATCATAGGGAGCGTGGGGAAATTATTTTCAGGGGAGAGGTGACGGGAAGGTCTGCTGACGGTTACCAAATAGAGACAAACCTTTTGATCTATAATGAAAAAGATGAGTCTGTGGCGACTGACAGGCCCATAAAAGTAACTGGTCCCTTTTTTCACGTAAAGGGCGATAGTCTTTTTGTTGATCTAGCACGGAAGACATTTACCGTTAGGGGCAATGTGTGCACGACGCTTAACAGTGAGGTATTGTGGAGATGAAGATTACACTATCCGCATTCCTTTTCAGTGTTATCCTTTTGTTGGTGTTTCTGGTTGTCCCGCAACACGATTCATTTTCTCAGGTAGACGAGGAATCCAAAGAGATCTCTAGACCAGGCCCTATTGTTATCCACTCAAATAGCCTGGAGGTTGATCAGCAAAAAAAGGTGATTGTGTTTGATGGTGGGGTGAGGGCCGAAACAGAGGATATGGTAATAGATTGCGAAAAGATGTTTGTATACTATCTGGGCAGCCCCACCAACAAAGGGTCTTCTGTCGATTCCAGCAAGATAGATAAGATTATCGCTCTGGGGAATGTTAGCGTGAATCGATCTGATGGTTCAATGGCCAGGGCAGGAAAGGCAGTTTATTATCAGGGGGAGGAGAAGATTGTGCTCACCGAAAATCCTTCGGTTCAACAGGGTCGGGATGTTGTGGAGGGACATAAGATAATCATATTCTTGAATGAAAACAGGAGCATAGTTGAAGGAAGTGAAACAAAACGGGTTAAGGCTACTATATTCCCTAGGGAGGAAAAAGGGAAGGAATGAAAGAACATGACCCCGGAGATTCCTTAAAGGTAAAGGATCTCGTGAAAATCTATGGGAAGAGGGCGGTCGTAAACAAGGTAAATCTGACAGTTAGCAGAGAGCAGATTGTGGGGCTTCTTGGACCGAATGGGGCCGGTAAAACCACGACGTTCTACATGATAGTTGGCTTGATTAGGGCTGGGGAAGGTAAGATCTTTTTAGATGGCAGAGATATCAGCAATGAACCGATGTATGTACGGGCCCGGCAGGGAATCAATTATCTCTCCCAGGAGCCATCGGTTTTTAGAAAGCTTACGGTTGAGGAAAACCTCTTAGCCATTATGGAGATAGTAAATACACCGGTCGAGGAACGAGACACATTTCTCGAGTCCCTCTTATCCGAGTTGAACATAGGCCATTTGGCCAAACAAAAGGCCTTTTCTCTGTCCGGGGGGGAGAGGAGAAGGCTTGAAATTACCAGGGCACTGATCACCAATCCAAAATTTATTTTGCTCGATGAGCCCTTTGCAGGCATTGATCCTTTGGCAATCAACGATATTAAACAGATTGCTCAAGGGCTCAAAGAAAGAGGCCTGGGTATATTGATATCAGACCATAATGTCAGAGAAACATTGGATGTCTGTGATGTTGCTTACATTATCAATGAGGGAGAGATCATTGAGTCTGGCACACCTGAGAAGATTGCCGCCAGCGAGGTAGTTAGATCGGTTTACCTGGGAGAAGGTTTCTATTTATAGATTTCATTAGGGAATACTATGGCACTCGAACTTAAACAATCACTCAAGCTAAGCCAGCGGCTCATAATGACCCCCCAGCTGCAGCAGGCAATCAAATTTTTACAACTCTCTCGGTTAGAACTTTGTCAGACAATCAATCATGAGATGGAGGCTAATCCATTATTGGAGGAGGCGCCCGTTGATGAGGTAGAGGAAAAGGCAGAGGAAGAAGGAAAGAAAGAGGAGCCTGTTAACAAAGAAGAACCCCTCAGAGAGGTAAGAATCAAAGAGACCATAAGGGAAGATTTCGATTGGGATTCCTACATCTCAGAGTACAATACAGCATGGGCAAGTTCGCCCCATGAGGATACGGAAGATAGGCCATCTTTTGAGAGTCTGATTGCCCCTAAAACAACTCTGTACTCCCATCTTTCGTGGCAATTACAGGTGAGCGATCTTGATGAGACACAGAGGGAGATTGGGGAACACATTATCGGTAATATAGATTCCGATGGGTATCTTCAAACCTCCATTGATAACATTATGGAGGAAACCCACCGATCACGAGAGGAGGTATTGAGAGTACTGGAAATCATTCATGAGTTTGACCCTGTTGGCGTCGGGGCGAGAGACAATAGAGAGTGTCTATTGATCCAGCTCCGTTTTCAGGGTTTCGGGGGGAGCATAGTCGAAAAAATTGTGACTGATCACATGAAGCAACTTGAAAAAAAGAGATATAGTCAGATCGCTAGGAGCCTGGGTGTTCCTCTGGACAAGGTTTTAGAGGCTGTTTCTGTTATAGTTTTTTTGGAGCCTAAGCCAGGTCGTTTTTATAACGATGAAGACACTATATACATAACCCCGGATGTCTACATCTATAAGATGGGGAACGAGTTTATGATTTTTTTGAATGAGGATGGGCTTCCCAAGTTGAGAATCAGCTCTTTTTATAGAGAGACCCTTGCAAAAAAGGACGATCTCTCCAGGTCCACGAGAGAATACATTCGGGAGAAGTTAAAGGGTGCATCATGGCTCATCAAGAGCATTCATCAGAGGCAGAGAACTATCTACAAGGTTACAGAGAGCATTGTGAAGTTCCAAAGAGACTTCTTTGAGTCTGGGCCATCCCATCTGAAACCAATGGTTTTGAGAGATGTAGCTGAAGATATTCAGATGCACGAATCCACCGTGAGCAGGGTCATGAATAACAAATATATGCATAGCCCTTTTGGTATTTTTGAGCTACGATACTTTTTAAACAGTGGCATTCAATCAGTTGATGGTGCGGATAAGGTAGGCTCGTTAAGTGTTAAGGAGCACATCAAGGAGATCATAAGGGGTGAGGACAAAGCCAAACCCTTTAGCGACCAGGAGATAGTGCGTATCTTAGAACGATTGAACATAGATATTGCCCGGCGGACCGTAGCTAAGTATAGAGAAATGCTTGGAATCCTTCCATCGAGTCAAAGAAAGAATACGTATACCTGATCTCACACCCGCTCTCTTTGGTCGCTCGAGCACGCAGAGGACGTAGAGAAGATTGTTTCTTTTGGCCTGGTTTATTGAGCCCCGTCAGAATGCCCCATGAGGAAGTACAGGGATGGTATTCAAACTTGATGATCTCATAAAAAGTCGAAAACATCAGGATTTGGAGTAATTCCACTACCTATAACTAGCCGTGTATATAGAGCAATCTTAACATTTGTATCAAGTTTTTGTAATACCACTAAGGTGCAAAGGATAATTGGGATCGTAGAACGGTTGCGGTTGCGCAGCTCGAAACGGTTAACGATTAACGTCATACGAAACCAGCAGCGCAACCGTATAACTTTA
>DAOVRY010000174.1 GCA_030633645.1 Pseudomonadota bacterium
GAAGCTTAAAAATCAATAGGTTAGGTTTCACTATGACGTGATCCTGACGGCAGAAGGATCGTTTTGCAAAGCAACTCAGGAAAGGGTAATTCTCTCAAAGGAAAATTCCCATTCCCCAGAGAGATGCCTATCGCTCAAATTTAGCCTATTGGTTTGAAAAGAGAAGTTCAATCAGGTACTTTACCTAAAAACAATAAGACCACACTCATTTACCAATGGGGCTGGTTTTATGGTGCGTACTCCCTATCCCGAGTGGGGTGAAATACCTACTAATGTTCGGTTAGTCTATATGTTATGACACATTTTCTCTTGATCCCTGCTCTATTCATTATTATACTCTCAAAACAATTCCCTTGCCTGGTGGCCTTAAGCAGAAATCATTTCTTTATAGGAGAAAATCCAATCAAAGAATTTACTCAAAAACAGATTGCGGTTTTATCCACCTTCGTAGAGCCTGATCGTTTTTCCGTTGGTCAATCCAGTCGGGAGCTTCATCTCCACGATATTTCTCCTCACCTTGGGACCTTGCCTGCGGGCATTATCTGGCCCATAACAACTGATGAGGTTAGCCAGATTCTGACCTGGACTTATGACCAAGGGATTCCCGTCACTCCCTGGGGAGCAGGGACCAGTACGGAGGGGAATCCTGTTCCCACCCGTGGAGGGTTGGTGTTGGATTTTACCAGGATGGACAAGATCTTAGAGATCCGGCCCCAGGATCTTCAGGCCGATGTTCAACCTGGCGTGTTGCGTAAAGAAGTGAATCGCCAGGCAGGTAAATATGGGCTTTTTTTCCCTGTAGATCCGGGTGCTGATGCTAGCATAGGCGGGATGATTGCTAACAATGCCTCCGGGGTCCAAACCGTCAAATATGGTGCCACTAAAGACTGCGTAATGAAGATGACAGTGATTCTTCCTCAAGGGAAAGTGATCCATACAGGATGTAAGGCTGGCAAATCTTCCTCAGGTTATGATCTTACCCGCCTATTCATTGGATCAGAAGGGACACTGGGGGTTGTGACCGAGGCCACACTCCGCTTGACCGGCATCCCCTCAAACCATCTAGCTGCTCTCATCACCTTTGATGATCTTGAAAGTGCTGCCAGTGCGGTATCACTAATGATAGGCTCAGGTTTAGAACCTGCCGCTCTCGAGCTATTGACTCCCGGATTAATCAACCTAATGAACAGGGAAAAGGGGCTTGGGCTTAAGGAGGTGCCGACCCTTTTTTGCGAGTTTCATGGGATCAGCAAGACCGCCTTACTGGAAACCTCGGATTTTGCTAAAGAATTAACCGAGAGTTGCGGGGCTACCAGCTTCAAATTCGGAATAGAGGAAAGAGATCGAGAGGACCTATGGCGTGCCCGACATGAAGCGTGGGAGACGATCCATCGCGCCCATCCAGGGAAGGAAACGCTTATAGTGGATGCGGCTATTCCCATTTCCCGTTATCCCGAGATGGTCCTGTTTTCCCAGGTGCTAGTGGAAGAACGTAACGCTGTAGGATATGTTTTTGGCCATGCAGGGGATGGAAATCTGCACGTTGTCATGGCAGGAGATCCTAAGGATAGGAGAGAGTGGTCTGTACTGGAGGACATTAATGATAGTATCGTGACACGAGCCGTTGAATTGGGGGGGACATGTACCGGCGAACATGGCGTTGGTATTGGTAAGCGCAAGTTCATGGATTTGGAGCATGGTCAGAGCTATGAACTCATGAAGGCCATCAAGAAATTGGTGGATCCCAAAGGGTTAATGAACCCGGATAAGATCTTTTTCTGAACATGCAAATAATTCCTGACTCGATAGTTTTTTGATCCTCCAGCCCTCATATTATTCCAACCTGCCTTCCCTATAGGCGCTGACATACTCCATACAAAACTCGTCTTTGCCCATAACCATAAGCGCAGTCTTTAGAGACCCATAAAGCATCTTGTCAGTCGGATCCATTATGGCCGAATCAAGGCCCCGGACTATGGCTGCCACCAGGAAGGTTCGGTTCACCAGCTTCCTGTTGGGGAGCCCATAGGAGATATTTGTCAGGCCACATGTGGTGTGGACACCAGGGAACTGTTTCATGATTTGTTCGATCGCATTCAGTGTGGCTAGAGCAGATTCGGTATTGGTTCCAATGGGATATACGAGAGGATCGATATAGAGATCATCAAGGAGCACCCCTGAGGCCGTTACCTTTTCCACTAATTGCTCTGCTAGTTTTACCTTGTCTTCAGTTGTCTCGGCAATAGAATCCTCTGTCTGGCAGAGCCCTATAACCTTACATTTATATTCCACTATCAGCGGAAGGATACGTTCCAAACGAGCAGGCTCCAATGTAATGGAGTTGATCATGGGTACACCTGTCTTTATTAAAGGGAGCACGGATTTGATCACCGCAGGATCTGGACTATCAATACAGATGGGACAATCGGTCGGCTCCTGGACCACCTCAATTAACCAGCTGAGGTGCTTTGCCTCCTCACCAATAAAGCTTCCTGCATTCACATCTAGGTAGTCGGCCCCGGCATCGACCTGGGCTTTGGCTTCACTCTGAATGAAACCTGCGTTTCGTGATGAGATAGCATCGGCGATAGGGGTGCGCGATGAGTTTATTCTTTCGCCAATGATAAGCATGAGTTCCTCCTCCGGAATATCACTATGGAGCAACCAATATTACATAAATGGTTACCTTCCTTCTAGCGAAGCTCTGGCTCCCCGTACCGGCCCGGGACGGGCAAACCAACAAGGTGTTAAGACCATAACCCCTTCGGAGCAACTAGTCAATTTCTATGATATTCGGTTACGTTAAAGGGTTGCGGTTGCGCAGCTCGAAACGGTTAACGGTTAACGTCATACGAAACCAGCAGCGCAACCGTATAACCTTAGACGAAACCAACATCGCTTCGTCTCAATTAATGGAATATGATTTTTCTCCACTCGTCGGTTTGCCCGTCCCGGGCCGGGGAGGCAAAGCTTCGCTAGTGAATGGAACTAACAAGTAATTGTTTGGTCTGAACACGTTGTGTATCACATGCCCCCAAGAACAGCCACCTGAGCCTATCTCTGATGTTCATCCTGTATCGCAGACAAGAACGAAGGACAGAATAGATGCAGAAACAGAATACCAAGAACGCTTTCTCAGAACGCCTATTTGACTATCGCTCCGTGGAGAGGAGAAAGCTCCTCCTATCGTTATCCATTACATCAATAGTCATGATTATTGAACTCATTGGAGGCTTTCTGACCCAAAGCATTGCCCTCATAAGTGATGCAGGGCATATGTTTACGCACTGTTTTGCTATTGGAATAAGCTTAGTCGCAATCATGATAGCAAGAAAACCCCTCTGTCACCATAGGACTTTCGGTTTATACAGGGCGGAAATCGTAGCCGCATTTGTTAATGGCTTATTTCTCCTCCTTGTGGTCAATGTCATAATCTACGAGGCAGTTCTCAGAATCATCTACCCCAAAGAAGTGCTTAGTTTTTCCATGCTGATCATTGGCTTTATTGGGCTTTCTGTGAATATGGTCAGTATTGCTATTCTTCATGGGAGCCACAAAGAAGATATGAATGTTAGAAGCGTGTTCTATCATATGATTGCAGACGCCGCTTCTTCGGTGGGCATCGTATTGGCGGCAATTGTCATTTTATACACAGGGTGGAATATCATCGACCCCATAGTTAGTTTGGGGATATCAGTCATGATAGCGTATTGGGCATGGGGCATACTAAAGCAATCGACCACGATCTTACTGGAGATGGCTCCAACTGGACTGAATATCGATATCATCTCAGATGACCTCAAATCACGGTTCCCTCAGATTAAGGAATTATTTAACGTTCATCTGTGGACAATTACTCCTGATATGCTTGTTTTCTCTGCTCACATGGTACTCAATCAAAAGAATGGTTCTGTGA
>DAOVRY010000219.1 GCA_030633645.1 Pseudomonadota bacterium
CACCATTCAAGAAAGGAAAAGACAAAATTGTGTAAAAACCTCATATCTGCATCAAAGGTGGCCGGGTGAAATAAAAGGGATAGGGTATAAATATGAGCAAGCATATAACCAACAAGTGTCAAACCAGCCAAGCGGTGCCCCCAGCTTATTAGAAACGACCAGCCTCTGGAGGTGGCATAATAAGAGAGAATAGGGATTTTTTGTATGAGGGATATGATATAGGATTCTGTCGTCGTTATTTTTACTGCGTTTTCCATCTGAAAACCTCTCTTATGGAAAACCATATAGGGTTAACGCATAAATGCCAGCCAAAGATATCCAGCGAGATAGTATCTATGAGGCTTTGTGTTGTCAATGAGAATAAGCCTGGCCGTCTTCGCAAAAAAGTCGCTGTCTGTTAGGTTATGAGCAATCGGGTCTTATTTGCAAGATTGATATGATCGTAACCATTAGTGGTAAATGAGCGGTATTTTCAACCAGGTACTTTACTCAAAAATAGAAAATCACCCCTATTTCTGTATGGGGTGCGATTTTCTTGTTTTTTGATCCCCAGGTTTAGTGGGGAAAAATACCCACACCTGCTGTTATTGTGAAGCGACCATTCGACTGGGTGGAGGTTTTTGTAAGTGTAAGAGGACAAGAGAGCTTTCTTTGGCAGGAAGAGTATAATGCACGTGCAGCGAAAGCTTGGCATGAGACCAGTGCCCCTGTATCCCACAGGACAAAGGCCAGAATATTTAATAGAGCCGGCTCAGAGTCCCTTTTGCATATAATAAATTATGAATATTGATGCATTCGTAAACAGTCGATTTTGCTCTATCCGTGAGCATTTTGGGCGCACTTAAGATGTTCAGCTAAAATGCTAAAACTCGTTCTAACGCCCTCAAACAGTTAGCATTTCTTAACGCTGAACATCTCAAGCGCTTTTCTCCCAAAACGCTCAATCTCGTTCACAAAACACTTTTTACGAGTTTGTCAATATTAGTTGACATTTATTTGGATATCCGATAATTATACAAAATTATAAATCTGGAAAAAAGCTCTCTTGATTGGACAGTATCACATATTAGAAAAGATTCCAGAGAAAAAGATCCGGCAGCAGGTTAGGAGGCTCGCACGGATTATTACCCAGGAATACCAGAGCCGAGAGCCAGTCCTCATAGGTGTATTAAACGGTGTGTTTCTTTTTTTTGCTGACCTTGTTAGGGAGATCTCTATTCCGCTGAAGATAGATTTTGTGAGGGTAGTCAGTTACGGTTCACAAGATGTATCAAGTGGTAAGATTACACTAACAAAGGATATTGAGGTACCGATTGAAGGGAAACCGGTAATCATTATTGAAGATATTGTTGATACAGGATTAACACTGTGTCACCTGGTTAACCATATTAAGGAAAAAAAGCCCGAATCCGTCAAGATCTGCGCCTTGATCAGTAAGCTTGAGCGAAGGGAGAAAGAAATACAGATAGACTACTGGGGCTTTGAGATAAAAGAAGGTTTTTTAGTTGGCTATGGTCTGGATTATAATGAACAGTTTCGGTACTTGCCCTATATCCTTAGTTTAGACATGAGGGATAAATCTTAGGAGAGTGAACATGATTATTGAATGCGAGAAGTGCCGTGCCAAATTTAACCTTGACGAAAGCCTTCTGAAAAAAACCGGATCAAAGGTTCGATGCTCTATGTGCAAACATGTATTTACCGCCTTTCCTATGGAGGCAGAATTACAGATTGAGGAAATCTCCGTAGAGACCATAGAAGAAACAAAGCCGGGACCGCCTGCGGAGACGGAGGTAAAACCCCCTGAAGAGCCGGCTCAAGAGGTGGCCCAAGGCTCGGATTTTGATAAAACCATGATCCAAGAGTATGACGAAGACATAGAACCGATATCTATTGAGGATTTGCCTATTTTTGATGAAGATGAAGACTTTGAAATGGAGAAAGAGGAGAGGGGAGAGATTCCAACGGCACTGGGCAGGGCAAACCAGGTTGAAAAGCAGGTCGTAGCCCAGGATGAATTTGAAAAGGAAGAAGTGGTGGAAGAGCCCGGAATACCGGTCAGACCCCAGCCCGTTATTAAAAAGAAACGCGGAACAGGATTGAGGATTACCCTTCTGCTGCTTGTTCTTATAATCGTGGGCGCCGTAGGCGCCTCGATCGTATTTAAGCCCGATTTTCTCTCTGACTATGTTCCTTTTCTAAAAAAGACCCCCCCTAAGAAACAGGCCTTTGATGTGGGGAACAAACGACTGTCCTTTAAGGACTTGAGCGGTTCTTTTGTGAATTCGCCGAAGGCAGGTAAGCTCTTTGTAGTTAAAGGTTGGGTAACCAATAAGTACCCTGATAGAAGGAGTTTTATCAGGATCAGATCTAACATCCTGGATTCCAAGCGCGCGGCAGTTTCAAGTAAGGTTGTCTTCGCAGGTCACCCTCTCACCGATAAGGAGCTGAAATCCCTGTCCGTGGAAGAGATAGATAAGAGGCTTAGTGATAAGCTTGGCAAAAACAAGATGAATACCAATGTGCTTCCCAACTCTTCCATTCCCTTTGTAGTGATTTTTAGTAGCTTGCCTGAGGATATGAGCGAATTTACGGTAGAAGCAGTCAGTTCTTCCCCTGCCGGAAAGTAAGTTGCCCAAAAATTCCTATGTCCCAAACCAGCAGATTCTCTGATACCGTGTTTTTCTTGTCCAGAGTTGTGTGTACCCCTTCTTATCGTATCAACCTAAGGAGCATTATCGCGTAAATGATTGTACCAAAAAAGCTGCTGTTCCCCATCATCATCTTTCTCGTGGTGGTCTTATCTGGGATCTTCGGGTATATGTGTATAGAGGGATGGGATCTCTTAGATTCCCTTTATATGACTATTATCACCCTTTCTACGGTTGGGTATGGTGAGGTGCGTGAAATAGGGCCTGGTGGTCGTGTCTTTACCGTCCTTTTGATTGTTTTTGGCCTCTTTATAATAACCTATATTGTTGGTTTAGTTGCTGAGACCCTGGTAGCAGCTGAGATCAGGTCAGTCCTCGGGAGGAGAAAAGTGGGCAAAAAAATAAAATCTCTGAGAGATCATTATATTATCTGTGGTTATGGCAGGATCGGGACCATTATCTGTAGAGAGCTTACCCGCAAAGCAATACCTCTGATAATTATCGAAAAGGACGAACAGGTACAGGAACAATTAGAGCAGGATAAAATCCTCTATCTGGACGGCGATGCAACGCACGAGGAGACATTGTTAGAGGCTGGCATAGAAAAGGCCAAGGGATTGGTGTCGGTGGTATCATCCGATGCAGAGAATGTCTACATCTGTCTCACTGCACGCGGATCAAATCCGCGACTCTATATCCTTTCGAGGGCAGAGCATGAGGCTAGTGAGCGAAAGCTTCTTCGGGCAGGTGCAAACAAGGTGATTCTGCCCTATATGCTTGGCGGGCGGCGAATGGTGCAAGCGATTATTAGAC
>DAOVRY010000025.1 GCA_030633645.1 Pseudomonadota bacterium
ACCTTTTTGTAAGGCCATATCTCAAAAAAATTCCACCGGATATGACCGCACCCCACTATGTGGGGTTTATGCCCCCAAACACCTGGGAATTTGCCATGTACTTGTTGAACCCCACGTCGTGGGGGGCTTCCTCCTCACAAAATAGATATGGTCTTGAGAAAACGGGCATGGTCGAATTAGATATGCCTTTCAGGCAGAGCCGATGGACTCTGGCCTTGCCCATAGGACCGCATTTCCGGTATTAAGATGAACAGAATGAGCTTAAAAGATGTAGGGCTCGCAGTGCTTTCAGGGCTCATGTTGACTGTCAGTTTTGCCCCTATCAACCTGGACTGGATAGTTTGGATATCCCTCATTCCCCTTCTTTTGAGCCTCAGAGACAAATCCTCAGCAATTGCGTTTCAACTCGGGCTTATCGCTGGTCTTTCACACTATTTGACACTGATTTACTGGATAGTCGTAGTTCTTTCTTACTACGGAAACCTCCATCCGATTTTGACGCTCGGTGCCTTGCTCCTTCTTTGTCTCTATTTGGCACTCTACAGCGCCCTGTTTGCCCTTATCTGGAACAGTTTCAAAAAAGACCGATTATCTTCCATTTGGGGAGCAATTGTCTGGGTGGCACTGGAATATGCACGGTGTCATGTAATGACCGGTTTCCCCTGGTGCCTTTTAGGGTACACCCAATATTTGAGGTTGCCGCTCATACAAATATCAGATATTGCCGGTGTCTACGGCATATCCTTTGTTATAGTACTGGTAAACCTGGTACTATTCAACACAGTGCTTGGCGCTCGTACCAAAAAAAAGAAATCTGCCACCCTAGAGATAATACTTACCTCTTTTCTGATTGGTTTTATCCTTATTTACGGCTTTCATAGGGCGAAAGTGAAAGCAGAAATGAGCTCACATGGAAAGGGAATCAGGGTAGTAATTGTCCAGGGAAATATCGATCAATCTATTAAATGGAACCCGGAATTTCAAGAAAAGACAGTGGCCCTCTATACCAACCTATCCGTGGAATCTGGAGGTTTTAGACCACATCTTATTATCTGGCCTGAAACTGCTGTTCCATTTTATTTTCAGGATAACTCTCCCCTTTCAAAAGAAGTTTCTAGAGTTCCTGAAAAAACCAATTCAAAACTCCTGTTCGGTTCTCCTGCATATATAAGGGATAAAAACAGAATCCGGTACTACAACAGGGCCTATATAATATCTGAAGATAGGGTATTTGATTACTATGATAAGGTTCACCTCGTCCCCTTCGGGGAATATGTTCCGCTCAAAAGATACCTTCCCTTTGTCCGTCGGTTAGTACCAGCCGCGGGGGACTTTTCACCCGGTCAGAACCCAAAACCAATAGGTACTCCAGACCTTCAAATTGGGGTAATTATCTGCTTTGAGGCGATCTTTCCCGATATCTCTCGAAATCACGCTACCCATGGAGCTCAGCTCTTAGTAAACCTTACCAATGACGCCTGGTTTGGTCGCACCAGCGCTCCCTACCAACATCTCAGCATGGCTGTCTTCCGGTGTGTAGAAAATGGTTTGCCCATGGCAAGGGCCGCCAATACCGGTATTAGTGCTATTATTCTTGCAAGTGGTGAGATTGTAAGTGAGAGTGAACTATTTGCGAGAGAGGTCTTACAGAAAGAACTAAATTTGAATCAGAGCAAAACATTTTATTCACAATTTGGCAATGTTTTTGCTATACTATTATGTGCAATAACGATTCTTAGACTTTTCTGGAGATTAGGAAAAAAGAGGAGATGAACCCATGTTTGAGACAGACATAACAGAAACAACAGATTTCTTGAATAGGAAACTCGATGATCTATGGGAGCATCTTTGACCTCGCCAAGGCTGAAGAAAGGCTAAAAAAAATTGAAAAAATCTTATCTAAGACGGATTTCTGGCAAAATAACCACCTTGAGGCAACAGGGCTGAGCCAGGAAAGAGGCTTTCTGAGTAATCAAATAGATCAGTGGCACCGATACAAAAACGAGTTAGAAGAGCTCGACATCTTAACCAAGGTAGCCCAGGAAGAAAATGACCACGATTCGTTGGTCGATTTAGGAAAAGACCTTCTAGAGCTAAAAAGAGAGATAGAGCGCTACGAGCTTCAGACACTGCTCGGAGATAAAGATGACAAAAGAAATGCAATCGTAGCCATCAATGCAGGTGCAGGGGGAACAGAGGCCCAAGACTGGGTGGAAATGCTCTTGAGGCTTTATCTCAAGTGGACTGAGTCGAGAAAGATGAAGACCCAAATTGTTGACCAGTTACCTGGAGACGAGGCAGGCATAAAAAACGTTACCCTTACGGTGAGTGGCCCTTATGCATATGGTTACCTGAAATCTGAAGATGGCATTCACCGGATGGTACGGATCTCCCCCTTTGATGCCAGTGGGCGAAGACATACCTCCTTTGCATCAGTCTCTGTCTTGCCAGAAATCGAAGATGACATCGCCATACGGATAAATGAAAAGGATATCAGGGTTGAAACCTTCAGGGCGAGCGGTCCAGGCGGACAGCACGTTAACAAGACCAGCTCCGCTGTAAGGATTACTCACCTACCTACCAGTATAGTTGTTCAGTGCCAGAATGAAAAATCTCAGCACAGAAACAAGGAACTGGCACTCAAGATTCTCAAAGCACGCTTATATGGGCTGGAAAAGGAGAAACAGAATAGGGAAAAACAGCTCAGACATCAATCCCAGAAAAACATAGCATGGGGAAACCAAATAAGATCTTACGTATTTAACCCTTACCAGCTCGTAAAAGACCACCGGACCAACCTTGAGATTGGGGATATTGAAAGGGTCATGAATGGGGATATTGACATATTAATTGATGCCTACCTCAAATGGCTCCAGAATCAAAAATAATATACCCTATCCTCCCTTATACGCCAATTCCATATCCTTTATGTATGAGTCGATACCCTTCACTATGCCGGAAGCAGTCCTCTTGAGATAGTCCTCAGTACAGAGGCGTTTGTTTTCAGTCCGATTCGTAATATATCCTACCTCTACCAGGATTGCAGGCATCTCAGCACCAATCAGGACATAGAACGGGGCCTGTCTTACACCCCTGTTGTGAACTCCTTTGTATCTCGTACGCAACTCTTTCACCAGACCTTTTTGCACAAATCCCGCCAGCCTGCTCGATTCGTTTATCTTTGTATTCAGCATGAGGTCATTCAAAATCATCTGGAGGTCACCTATGTTCTTTGTAGAGGTAGCATTTTCTCTTGCAGCTAAATTCATGGCATCTTCGTCTAAGGCGATATTCAAAATATATGTCTCTACCCCGCTAATTCTCCTATCCCTATGGGCGTTTGTATGGAGAGAGATAAACAGATCCCCCTTTTTCATGTTGGCAATTGCAGTGCGATCTTCCAGTGGCAAAAATACATCACTTTTCCTGGTGAGGACTACCTCGCATCTGAGCTCTCGCCTCACTTTCTCTGCCACTAATCGTGCAAGCTTAAGCATGAGATCCTTCTCTCGTACGCCATTTCTCCCTATCGCCCCCGGATCTTTTCCGCCATGGCCTGCATCGATTATGATCCTCTTCACGCCAAGGCCTAATTGCTTGGCCAGAGAGATTCCTTTTTGACTATCTTTCGGTCGTTCATGTCTTTTCGGAGTTCCTGGGGCAACTCCTTTCCTTTCTGGTCTCAGTTGCCGATGTTCACCCTGAACATCAACAACGATTCGAAAGGGATCATAAAGATGAAAGATCTTGTAGCTTTCCATATTGTCAATATCGAGGACAACCCGTACCGTCTTTGTGTTGTACTGAGCAGCGCGGGCCCTTCGCAACAAGCCATCCTTTATGGGTACAGAACTCTCTATATCCTTGCTAATACGGGCATTGCGGAGATCAACAAAGAGCCGTCTTGGCTTCTTAAGACTGGGGTCCTTTTTTAGGAGGTGCTCCTTGTATGTGACTTGATCGTCCAAATCCACAACTACTCTCGTGTAGGTTGGGGTTGACCAGTGTCTGATATTCTCCACTGAGACCAATTTCTTTTTCTTGGCTGCAGCCTTCTTACAGGTTTCTCTGGCTATTCTCTTTTTCCCCAAAACACGTTCCAGCTCATCCATCTTCTTAGATGCTTTAAGGCGTGCATCTCCACTCGGGAATTTTACCTCCACCTTGAGAAATTCAACATACGCCTGCATGGGATCCTTTTTATCTCTGTAAAAGATCTCCCCCAGCCGGTATTGGGCATCATCAGCCAGATTGTGGTCTTTGTATCTCTTAACCAGCTCTCGATAAAGTGATATTGCCCTGTCTATGTCAGAATCCCTCGATGAATACCGATAGAGGTAAGCCCAAAGCTCCCCAGCCCCAAACAGAGCGCGCGCTGCCTCGCCCGTATTGGGGAAGGTTTTGTAAACCTTTTCATATCTTCTTATGCATCTCTCCCAATTATGCCGATACTTTTTCTTAGCCGGAGATTCATAGAGTTGTTTTGTGCACACCCGAGCCTTTTGCAAAAGAAGGGGAGCAGAATGGGGCAAGGCGATAGCTGCTTGCTGAAAGGGGGTGAAAAAAAGGACAATGAAAGGACATAAGAGAAAAGGAGTCAGCACATACTTTACCTGTATCAATCTGCGGATCATTTGATATCTTTGGTGCCTCTCGTGAAACAGCACACGATCGTTGAACAAGGGGAATGGGCAAATCTAAGAAGGTAGTTGTCCATTTGATACGTCATATGAAGACGGCTCTATAATTCTCATTGAATCCCATTTCAGGCACTGCGGGCACTTCCAAACAAGCCTGTCTGGCCGGTATCCACAGTTGCCACATTGAAACTGTACAAAAGGAAAATCCAGCGTTAAGAGAAGACTCTTATAGGCCTTAATGGCCTCTTCATTTCTTCCTTCTTCCAAAAGCATTTCACCCATAAACCTCCTTGCATCCAAAAAGGAGGGGACCGATTTGATCGCCTCTCTCACGTGATCGAGGGCAGAATCTGTTTCTCCCTCTTTGTAAAGGTACCTGGCCAGAGCCAACTGGGTGGATGCATCAGAATTCTTTTGAGCAACCTCTTTCAAAAAGTCCCCTACGGGTTGAGGGTTTTCCATCTTTGCATATGCCCTTTCCAGCCTCTGATAGGCAAGAAAAGTAAACTGAGGAGCCACATCCACTACCTTCTTCCATTTAGCAAGAGCGGCTTTGTGCTCTTGCTGAGCAGAGTAAAGATCCCCCAGGTGAAGATAGGCATCAACACACCTATCAAAGATAGAGATGGCCTTTTTGTAAGATTTCTCCGCACCTGCAATATCGCCATCCTTTTCATAGACCTTCCCAAGCTCGGTTTGGTGATGTGCCAGGATATGCCTGTGATTCCCTTTAACTAACTTTGAAATGGCTTGCCTGGCCTTAAAGGCCTTTTCCCAATCATGCATATCTTCATAAATCCGCTCGATCTGTTCATGGGCCTCTACATTATTGGATTCACTATCAATAACTTCCTGAAAGGCAGACACAGCACGATTTAGAAAGCCACCTCTCTTATAGTCTAATCCGAGATCAAAGATCGCTCTCAACCTTACGGCCCCGTCCAGATTGGGCCTTAAAATAATCCCCTGTCGTATCTTGATGGCCCTATCAATATCCCCCTTGGAGCTATAAAGATTGGCCAAAGCAACATAGGTCTCAATCGTACCTGAATTGATCTGCACTGATTTTGTAAATTGTTCAATAGCCTGATCCGGCTCATTCGATAGTATATGTTGAACGCCCTGAAAAAAGGCCTCATCTCCCCTGTCCAGTTTTCTCCTGATCTTTTCTGCACCTCTCCATCTCATAAGCCTATCTGCAATAAGACCTGCAACAAAGGCCAGGACTAACCAAATAGCAAATCTCACCCCTGGTAAATCAAATAACAAGTAATCGTTCCTCCCATACCAAAATCAATGCTTCTTCTTACTGCCTACGAGGCATTCTCCTGATCTATCTCTACAAGGGCCGTATCCTCTGTCTTTTCCTCGACAATGGGCAAGTTTCTGTAAGAATTCAGCTCTTTGTCTTTTTCCGAGTTCTCCTTTGAAAGCCGCCTTATTTCCCTCTTTAGTCGAAACCGCTCAAATATACCCAAAAATCCTGCTACAAAAATACCAATGAGGAACGCAATGATCACCACTAAATAGAAGGGTATTAGCGAAGTTTTGTGGGTCCAAAAAAGCAGATCTACCCTCAGTGTCAGTGTCTTGGACAATTGCTCAAGGTTCTCAACAACAATTATTACAATCAGCAACATCACCAAAATGCTTACAATAGCCTTTACGTGCCTCATAAGATCCTCCTATTCTCCTAGAATATCAACAACGCCTAACACTGTTTGAAAAAAGGTAATAGTTTCTGGTAGGTAGTATGTATATGCTCAGGAATAACCCGCACCTCTTCAAGTACCGTCATATAGTTAGTATCACCGCTCCATCGCGGAACAATGTGAAAATGGATATGGTCCTCTACCCCTGCCCCTGCCGCTTTGCCGAGGTTCATACCAACGTTAAATCCGTCTGGACTCATAACCTCCTTGAGGGCATCGATAGACTTTTCCACCACAGTTATGAGGTTGAGCTTCTCCTCTGGTAGAAGGGAATTCAATGTGGAAACGTGCCGCACTGGGGCAATCAACAGATGGCCGTTTATATAGGGAAACCTGTTCATAAGAACAATGCTCCGGTCGCCAATGAATAGAATTAGTCTCTCTTCATCACGACTCCGATCATCAGCAGGACAAAATATGCACTCACCGCACACATCACCAGAACCGACGTATTCCATGCGCCAGGGCGCCCAAAGAACCTTCATCACATAACCTCACAGTACAATTATGCTACTCTTTATGTCCTCCTCTAAATCTAAAATCCCGATCGAATGGGACCCAGATATGGCAAACCCTGAAGCAGTCCCCGGATTAAAAAACAAGACACCCTTGTCACGGCGATTAGCAGGCCTGTGCGTATGGCCGAAGATAATAGCATCTACATCATTGAACTGAGATCTTATCCTTCTTTCCATACCAAATGGGGACCCCCATCCATGAATCAATCCCAGCCGGAACCCATCTGCCACGATTATCTCTTTCTTAGGGAACCGCTCTCTTATATCCCGCTTATCCATATTGCCCTGAACTACATGGAGGGGCTTCTGACCCAAGAAATCAACGATTTCCATGGAGACAAGATCCCCTGCATGAATAATCATATCCACACCAGAGAAGTATTGGTCATATATATCAATTAACTGCTGACTCACCTCTCTGAGGTGGGTATCTGAAATGATACCGATCTTCATTTTTCTAAAGGAGATAGGGAGTGAGCGTTGTTGTCTACCTGTTAAATGTCAGCAAGTATAGCAAAATATAAAAAAAAATGACAAGCCTAAATAGGTTCAGCCCAGGGCCACGTCATTGTGAAACCTATTGGTGGGTTCAGCAATCTAGCAATTACTGTTGACACGCCCTGCCAATCCCCTTATACTTCAGCACCGTAATTCTTGTACCTATCACCATCCACGTTGAGGTCCCTATCTCTACTACCACCTTTACCGGAGGAAAACCATGAAAGTCCTTGTATACGGCACAGGGGGGAGAGACCATTCCCTTGCTGATAAATACGGAGACAGCCAGCATGTTGAAAAAGTCTATTTTTTCCCTGGCAATGCTGGTGTGCCTTATTCAGCAAAGGGAAAGAGAAAGTTGATAGAGTGCTTGGATATAAGGGATTTCAATGAAGTGGCGAAGTTGTGTCTGGAAAACCAGGTGGAT
>DAOVRY010000270.1 GCA_030633645.1 Pseudomonadota bacterium
ACCATAACAACTACGATATGTTTGATCGTTTTGCTCATAAATACAACCAATTACCGTTATTATTCGTTCACCGTTCACCGGTTTCCGTTGACCGTCAAGAAATTCAGAACGCTAAGCGCGTAAATGCGACCAAAACACGGTTCACGGCAAACTTTCTCACTTTCCAAGTGAATTCTTGAGTGCGTTTATTTTTGCTGAGATTTTATGTAGCTCGTCTATTAACCCACGAAAAGATTCATCATTAATATAGTTTTGCCTTTTGGAAATTTCTAAAAGTGGAACACATTCATAGCATGAGCCAAGGGCAATATTCAGGAAATGAATGAATTCCTTTTTTCCTCGGCTGCTTCCTTCCGCTATGTTACTTGCAATTGAAACAGACGCTCTTCTGAATTGGTTTGTGATTCCAAATATTTCGTTTCTTGGAAAAAGCTTGGTCATTTTATAAACTTGGCTAGCTAATACGATAGCATCTTTGTATACATTTAACTTTTCAAAATTGAATTTCATATCTTGATTGTCTTTCCGTTAACAGTCCCCCTTGCATCGGTGAACGGACAACGGTTAACGGTAAACGTTTTTACCAGGCGACAAATCTCCGTCCCTTATTTGCGATGAGCAAGGGCTTCGCTTATTCTGGCAGCCTTTTCCACATTTACAAACGAAAGGATACTCCCCACTACCTCCCCCTTCATCCTGGAGAGGAGTTCTATGGCAAACGTCATGTCCAATTTCTCAACCAGGCTTGCTGCCTTCTGAGGTTTCATGGCAGAATATGCCTTGATAAGGTGCCTGATCTTATCCTGCTCAACAGTCTCTTTTCTGGCCATCATGGCTTTGATTTCATTCCTCAATTGCGTGAGTTCCGCAATTTTATTGTTTATTTCCTCCTCGATGGTCAAAAGCTCTTCTCTCTTTTTTGTAAGCTCTTCTTCTTGTTCTCTGAGTTCAGCCTGTTTGGCAAGAAAAAAACCCAGATCGATGTTCACTTCATTTGCAGGATTGTCAGTTTCCTGTACTATTTCTACAGGTTCTTTTTGCACCTCTTCTGATGCTATAGCATCCCACTCAGACACTAAAGGGTCAAGCTCTGCCTGGTAGATAAATACAGAGCCCAACACGATCTTTACTATTATCAAGGTGCCAAGAAAAAGCTGGGTTAATAACTTCATGCCTTATGTCCTCTTCTCATAATAACCAGTTCATCTATTGCATTTTGCTCTGCTCTCTCCCGTGTCAGCTTATACTCCTTAAACTGCAACTCCTTAAGAATCTCTAAGCTCTTTTTCTCTATTGATTTCCTTTTTAGAACCGCCTCATGGGCCCGAATTTTCTCTTCCCCTTGTTTCAAGCTCATATGAGCCTTTTCCAGATCTTGACTCAAACTTCGCAGAAAGGATGTATAGAGGTGATAGGAGGGAGCATCTATCCCCTTGAAGGTCTCATCACTGCATTCTTTGGCAATGTCCTCTCTCTTATCACCTAATTCCTTGGCTACCTTCTTTCTTCGCGTCTGCTCATTCCTGGTATTGATGAGATCTCTCTGGGCGCTTTTTTCCAGGTACCTTCTGTAATCAAGTATAGAGCTAAGCCGAAAGGAAAATCGCTTCATTCCATTATTCCATTTTGGCAGGTCACCCTATTCTGTCAAATAGGTCATGATATCAATGAGTTGCAGATAATAAGGTGCCCCTAATTATCTGAGAACAGGGCCTTCAATCGAGCAACACTTTCTTGAAAGGTTGCCTTTTGATAAATGTCTTGCTGGAGAAATGAGTTAATCTCGCCGATCATTTTCTTGGCGAAATCTATCTCTGAATCACTGCCATCCACATAGGCGCCTATATTAATTAAATCCTCGGCCTCCCGGTATGTTGAGAGAACCTTGATTAACCTTCTCACATTATCGAGATGCTCGGTGTCAATAATATCTCTCATTACCCGACTGACACTCCCCAGCACATCTACAGCGGGGTAATGGCCCTTTTGGGCAAGATTTCGGGATAGCACTATGTGCCCATCTACGATAGAGCGAACAGCATCTGATATGGGCTCACTCAGATCATCCCCTTCGACCAGAACATTGTATATTCCCGTGATGCTCCCCCCCTTCTCGACCGTTCCTGCTCTCTCCAAGAGTTTCGGCATCTCTGCGAAAACACTGGGAGTATAGCCTTTTGCGGAAGGTGGTTCACCTCCAGCCAATCCTACCTGCCTTAACGCCATAGCGAATTTGGTAATGGAGTCCATAATCAGGAGAACATCTAAGTTTTTATTCCTAAAATATTCTGCCAGCGTGGTAGCCAGATAACTTCCCCGAATCTTAACCAGGGCTGGGGAATCAGATGTACTCACTACAACTACTGACTTCTTTAACCCCTCATCCCCGAGGCTTTTTTCGATAAACTCTCTCACCTCCCGACCTCGCTCCCCAATGAGGGCCATTACCACCACATCCGCGGCTGTATTCCTGGCTATCATACCCATGAGAACACTCTTGCCCACACCTGATCCTGACATGATAGCCATTCGCTGACCCTTTCCAACCGTTATCAAGGCGTTGACAGATGCCACACCAACATCTATCACCTCCCGGATAATCTCCCTCTTCAAAGGATTCAAAACATCTCCATAGATGGGATATTCTTTCTCCGCCCGTATTATACCTTTGCCATCAATAGGAAGACCAAGGCCGTCTATTACCCTGCCTAAATACGCCTCTCCCACTTTAACGACCGGCCTCTTGTCTATGTCCACTATCCGACTCCCAGGCTTTACCCCCCTCATTTCACCAAAAGGCATGATGATCACCCGTTTGTCTCTAAACCCTACGACCTCAGCCTGAATACTCTGGCCTTCTGAATTCTCGATGACGCAAAGACTGCCAACACTGAGTCCTGG
>DAOVRY010000076.1 GCA_030633645.1 Pseudomonadota bacterium
ACCGTTGCGGGATCTCCAATGAATGGATCTCTCATACTGGCCTGCCTGAAGCTGGGGTGCGCTTGAAAATGCAGGTTGTCAAATAACGAGGTGTCACATGACCGATATGAAATCCCATAAAAGAGTCAACGATATTTTATTGGGCCCGCTGGAGAGACCAGCACTACGGTGGTTAGCTGCGCATATGCCGGCCTGGGTAAATCCGGATATCCTGACGGGTGTGGGGATTTTGGGGTCGGTGGTCATATTTTTCAGCTATTGGCTCACTAATGTTGATGCGAATTTTTTGTGGCTGGCCAGCTTGGGCCTTGTGATCAATTGGTTTGGCGATAGCCTGGATGGCACGCTGGCCCGATATCGGAAGATTGAGAGGCCAAAATACGGCTTTTTTGTTGACCACACCGTTGATGCTGTGAGCACGCTATTGGTTGTTTTCGGGCTTGGCTTATCACCCTACGTTAGGTTTGAGATTGCATGCCTGGCACTAATAAGCTACTTATTAATGTCTGTTTTGGTTTATATTCGTACCTGTGTGGACGGTGTGTTCAAGATTTCCTATGGCAGGTTTGGCCCCACCGAAGTTCGCCTCATAATAATTATAGCCAACACGGTTGTTTACTTTGTAGGCAACCCTGTCGTAAGACTCTGGTTTGGTGCAATATCAATCTATGACTTGATTGCCGGCATTGTTGCGGCATTGCTCGCCATGATCTTTGTTTTCTCAACTATCAAGCAGGCTAGGGAGTTGGCAAAGTTGAATGAGTGAGGGGCAGGGTTAGACGCGTTTGTGAGCCTTGAGGAGACCGCTATGTTGACCATCGAAAAAGTAGACACTGCCAACAGAGCTCAGATTCGCCGTTTTATTAAGATACCTTTTCGGCTTTATAAACAACATCCGCAGTGGGTTCCCCCTATCCGGAGTGATGTTGCCCTCATGCTTAACCGCAAAAAGCACCCATTTTATGAGCACTCCACAGCAGATTTTTTTATTGCTGTACGGAATGGCAAAGACATAGGACGCATTGCAGCCCTGGAGAATTGTAACTACAACAAACATCATGACGTGCGCACAGCGCAGTTCTACCTTTTCGATTGTGAGGATGACTCTGAAGCTGCTGCAGCCTTATTCCAACGTGTTTTCGAATGGGCTCGGATGCGTAACTTAGAGACCCTGGTCGGTCCAAAAGGATTCAGTCCCTTCGACGGTTACGGTATACTGCAAGAAGGGTTTGAACACCGGCAGATGATGAACATGATGAACTACAATTACCCTTACTACCTGCGCCTGGTGGAGGAAGCTGGATTCGAGAAGGAAGTGGACTTTGTCTCACACTTTGTGATTCCTGAAGATGTCCGGCTGCCTGAACGTCTCTACCGTATCGCTGAACTGGCCAAAAGACGCCACAGATTAGAGGTTATTAGATTCAATACGAAGCGAGAGTTGCGTCAGTGGGCTGGAAAGATCGGCCAGACATATAACAATGCCTTTGTAAAAAACTGGGAATACGTGCCTCTCACCGAACGAGAAATATCATTTGTTGTGGATACCATCATGCTTGTCGCCAATCCAAAATTGATTAAGATCATCGCACAAGACGGCAATGTGGTTGGTTTTGCTTTTGGCTGGCCAGACGTTTCAGCGGCAATGCAGCGTTGCAAAGGCAGGCTGTTTCCTTTTGGGATAGTTGATTTGCTTTTAGAGATGCGCCGAACATCCTGGATTTCTGGGAACGGAGTTGGGATTCTGCCAGAATTTCAGGGACGAGGCGGTAATGTGCTACTCTACTCCGAAATGGAAAGAACCGTGCGTGACTTTGGCTTCAAGTATCACGAAATGACCCAGATAGCCGAAACAGCTGTCCAAATGCGGAAAGACTTGGAGAGCTTGGGAGGGAAGGCATACAAAAATCACAGGGTGTTTAGGAGATCTCTTTAGGTGGTAGACGCCAGGTAATGATTGAGAAAAGGTGATAATCGGGTGAGTGGCAACCGAGCAGGATGGCTTTCTAGCCCGCCTATGAGTTTGCCTCATGGACTGCTGCGCAACTGAAGGAGATTAGGGAGGCAATAACGGTGAAAAAAATAGCTGTACTGGGTGGTGGGAATGGTGCTCACACTATGGCCGCTGACTTGACCCAGAAGGGATATGAGGTAACTATGTGTGAAGCCCCTGAATTTAGGGATAGTATCAGCAAGACCCTTGAGCGGCAAGCCATTGACCTTATTGATGCATGGGGGGGAAAGCACACGGTCAAGCTCAATTTGGTGACAACGGATTTCGAAGAGGCTGTCAGGGATGCGAGCTACATTATGATGGCGGTGCCTGCCTTTGGGACCAAAGACTTCTTTGGGAGGATAATTCCTTACCTGGAAGACGGTCAAACAGTCATTAAATGGTCAGCAAACTTCTCTGCGCTAATATTCGCCAACATGCTCAAGGAGAAGGGGATCAAAAAAGACATTACCCTTGCCGAGGCACACACGCTCCCTTGGGGTTGCAGGCTTGTAGAGCCCGGGACCGTGCAGATCATGGTGTGGGCCGTTAAACTTTTGCTGGCTACCTTGCCCGCTAAGAACACTCAGAGAGTCATAGAGGATATAAGGGAAATGTACCCGGTCGTTGCCGGGAAAAATGTTCTTGCTACCACTTTGAACAATCTCAACCCGATTGTGCACCCCGTTGGTACGGTTATGAACGCAGGCTGGGTTGATGCGATGGGTAAGGGTTTTTACCTGTACCGGGATGGAAATACGCTCTCCATATCAAGGGGAATTAAAGCGGTTTTTGAAGAGGTATCAAAGGTAGCGGCAGCTGTTGGGGTACCAATGCTGGAATACCCGGAAGAAGATTTCTGGAAGAGGAGTTCGATAATGTCAACGTATTTTAGAGCCGCCTTTGATAAGGAAGGCATTGTGGCAAAGATATCAGGCCCTGAATCTGTTAAGAGCAGATATATTACTGAGGATCTCCCATACGGGCTCGTACCTATCAAGAAACTGGGCCAACAGTTCAACGTGCCCACGCCAGTTATCGATGCTGTCATTGAGTTTGCATCAGTGATAAACCAGACTGATTATATGAAAGAGGGCATGTCACTTGAGGAAATGGGGATAGCCGGACTCGGCCGCGACCAGTTGGAGGAGGTACTTGACCAAGGATTTAGCTGACCTTTTTCTTTTGGACCCATTCAATGAGCCCAGGACGGTAACAAAAGATTTAAGCCTCGGTGTTTCCGAAATGTTTCTCCACCGCGTCTAAAGATATCCTCTGAGGAGGATGGAGAAAGCGTCTCTTGTATCTTTTGATCCTCACTAAGGAGCTCTCCAATCTCTGTTCTGAAATATCTCCCTTGAGGACCTTATCTCTTATTAACTCTATGCTGGCAATGAGATCCTCTTGACTGCTACAGATCAGCAGTAGATCAATACCTGCTTCAAAGGCATGTGCCGCTCCTTGCGGCAATCCCCTCTGTTTTGCTATCGCTCCCATCTCCAGGTCATCTGAGATTATGAGGCCACTAAAGCTCATTTCTTTTCTCAGAAGGTTGGTGATAATTTTTCTTGAAAGTGTTGCAGGGGTTCCTGGTTCAAGAGTTGGATAAACAGCATGAGAGACCATGATACCAGAGACATGAGCCTCAATAGCACCGGCAAAAGGCACCAGGTGAATTGATTCCATCTCCTTAGAGGTGGCGGTAATGGTAGGAAGATCTCGGTGGGGATCCAGATCCGCATTTCCTAAGCCGGGGAAGTGCTTGGCAACAGCCATTACGCCGCTTTGCTGCATGGTATTGATAACTAGTTTCCCTAACTTGGTTGCCACTAAAGGGTCATGAGAAAAGGGCCTGCCCACGAGGTGGGAGTCCATATTTGGTTGGGCCACATCCAGAACAGGGGCCATATTCATATTGAGGCCAACAAGGGTCATTTCCTTTGCTGTAATACTGGCAAAATGAAGAGCACTCTGTTCCGGGTCGAGACTTCTCCCGATAGCTTCATTCCCGGGGAATTGAGTGAAAGGGAGTTTCAGTCTGGCTACCCTGCCTCCTTCTTGATCA
Organism: Pseudomonadota bacterium; assembly: GCA_030633645.1. GTDB lineage: Bacteria > Desulfobacterota > DSM-4660 > Desulfatiglandales > B25-G16 > JADFWK01. Next base: position 4,059 of record DAOVRY010000076.1, read on the forward strand.
ACAGCCAGAAAGAGGGGGAAACCGCTGTCTTCCATTGATACCTTCTGTAAGTTCATACAGAGACGGGCTAATTGAAAGGGGTCCCTTATATTTCTGGAGAATACAATAATGCCCCCGAGATGGTAGTTTCTGATAAGACTCATCGTATCAGGGTCCACCTCAGGGCCGGGGATACCTGCTATAAATAATCGGCCAACGTTTTGAGTGATCTCTGAAACGTCAAGTGTAGGGTTCATGATTATGAGTTTATTGAGTTTGTTGGGTTTATTATGTTAAAATCCTTAGAACCCTGTGAAAACAACACACTCACCAAACACTATTATTCATGTATAATTACTGGAAAACAATTGCAATAAAAAAGGCAGTCCTGTGAAAGCAATGATCCTGGCTGCGGGCGGGGGAACGAGATTGAAACCCCTGACGGACCTATGCCCGAAGGTTCTGGTGCCCGTTGTGAATGAGCCGGTGCTCGGCAGGGTAATAGGGTTCCTCGGAGCTAACGGAGTTGAAGAGATAATAGTCAATGCCCACCACCATTATCAAAAGATGATTGATTACTGTAAGGAGGGTAATCGATCTGGGGTAAGGATGGAAATCAGGATAGAAAAAGAGATCTTAGGAACCGGTGGTGGCATTAAGAATACCCAGGATTTTTGGGACCAGAATCCCTTTATCGTTATAAATGGAGATATCTTGACTGATATCGACTTACGAACGGTTTACGAATATCATCTGAAACGCAATAACCTCATCACCATGGTGCTCCATGACTTCCCTGTCCACAATAAGATAAAGGTAGACAATGAGATGAATATCCTCTCTATTGGGCCAGGCACGAATGTAAAAGGGGCACTCGCCTTTACTGGTATTCAGGTAATAAATCCTGAGGTACTCGACACTATGCCTGAAAACAAAAGCTATAGTATTATAGCGTATTATAAGAAACTCATAGATCTAAAAAAACCCATCAGGGGTTACCTGGCAACCGGGCACAGTTGGGTTGATATAGGCTCTATACCCGATTATATGAGATCTAATTTCAACCTACTTCCTCCGGAAAAGATAGGAATTGCCCAGGAGTGCAATATAGATCCTGATGCAACCCTGAAAGAGTGGGCGGTCATTGGAAAGGGGAGCTCAATTGAAAAAGGTGGCCTTGTGAAAAGATCTGTTCTCTGGTCGGATGTGGTTATTGGGGAGGGTGTCAAGGTAGTTGATAGTGTTGTTACCTCGGGGGTTATTCTGGAAAAGGACCTGATTGGGAGTGTGGCAATAAGATAGTTTTTTAACAAAGGTTCACCGTTTTCTGTTCACCGATTCCTGAATAGTGCGCTTGGTTCCACCTATGAATGTGTCCCACTTCTGGAAATTTGGAAACGCCAGGAATACATCGATCATGAATCTTTCAGTGTGTTAATCAACGATCTTCATAAAATCTCAGCAAAAATAAGTGCACTTAAAAATTCACTAAGAGAGTGAAGGTGTTTTATTTTAAGTGTTCACCGACAGGGAATTTGAAAGGCTTAATATTGATGCATTCGTAAAAAGTAGATTTTGCTCGCTCCGTGAGCATTTTGGGCGCACTTAAGATGTTCAGCTAAAATGCTAAAACTCGGTATAATGCCCTCAAACAGTTAGCATTTCTTAACGCTGAACATCTCAAGCGCTTTTCTCCCAGAATGCTCAATCTCGTTCACAAAACACTTTTTACGAGTTTGTCAATATTGTGTAGTAATAAATAGACAGG
>DAOVRY010000130.1 GCA_030633645.1 Pseudomonadota bacterium
CCCAGAGAGTTGACATGGAGGACCAGGTCATGCAACCCAAGAGCGGAAAAAAAGTACATAATCATATATATCAGTTCACTATCCGATCTTGGGCCCGGGTCTCCAATAATCTCAACATTTATCTGATGAAATTGCCTCCTTCTGCCCTTCTGAGGCCTCTCATACCTGAACATTGGTCCTATCGTAAAGAGCTTCTGTACCGGATGACCCTTATACAGTTTATTCTCTATATAAGCCCGCAGAATCGAGGCCGTTGCCTCTGGTCTCATGGCGAGTTGGTTGCCCTTCCTATCGGTGAGCGTGTACATCTCCTTTGAGACGATATCGGTATCCTCGCCTATCCCGCGAGCAAACAGCTCGGCTTTCTCGAGTATCGGGATCCTAATTTCCTGGTACCCAAAGACCTCAAATATGCGCTTCCCCTCCGATTCAATCCTGTTCCAGGTTCCAACCTGAAAAGGAAGTATATCTTTAAAACCTCTTATTGCCTTAAACTGCACACGAGCATCCTTTCTATTCTAAACTAAGCAGAACACGACTTCCTTCTATCAAAGGCTTTTTGTCCAGTCAATTATTTTAGATCGTTTTAGACAATTACTCACACCTTTCCTGCCATTTCTACGATTGTGAAACCGGGGATTTTGAAGACTGGAGTTGTTACTCGGTGAAAAGGTAGTAGGAGTGGGGCTAAGGTTCTAGGTGTGGGCCGTACCGCGTTTTTTATGCGCCGTTCGTACCTAACCGAGCAGCTACCTTTCTTTCCAGGGTTTCGATAATGGCTTTTAGTGCCATACCTTCTTGGATGGGCTCGGAATTATTCCAACCCTTCAAAAGGGCCTGTTCTTTTTTCTGTTTGAATTGCTCCAGGCTGGTAACCATAGATTCCCAGGCAAACAATTTCTGGAGTACATGACGTTCAGGGGCATTCAAATCTTTTTCCGTGTCAAAGGATTTTCCATTCCAGGTTGTGATAATCATCCTGGTCGTCCCACTTAAGATATTCGGGTGTTATGTTTGTATTGTAATGGTGCCTTCCATGAACATTACAGCCCGCCCAGATATTGAAACCCTATCTCCACAATCTTTGCAGAATAGCTCCCCACCCCGTTCAGACACCTGATGAGCATGCAAATTCTTCTTATTCAACCTACCGGCCCAATATGGTGTCAAAGCACAATGAGCGGACCCGGTAACAGGATCCTCATCAATACCAAATTTTGGAGCAAAAAAGCGGGACACAAAATCGACACTGCTCCCTTGGGCGGTTACCGCCACTCCTCGCAAATCCAATTTCCTCAACATTCCCATTTCAGGATGCAGGTCTATGATGTCATTCTCACCTGAAAACACAGCTACATAGTCCTTTAAACACAATACCTCCACTGGCTCTCTCCCGAGACCGTCAACCAACGCTTTCGGCGCTTTGCAGGGCACAGGCGGCTGTGATGGGAAATCCATTGAGATCAAGCCTTTTTCTTGAACCACGGTAAGCCTTCCACTCCTCGAACGAAAGGTGATTTCAGCACTCGATTGCTCAAGGTGGGTAAAGATCATAAAGGCTGTAGCCAGGGTAGCGTGTCCACACAGATCAACCTCTGCAACAGGGGTAAACCAGCGGATATGGTAGCCATTTTTCTCAGGGACAAAAAAGGCTGTCTCCGAAAGGTTGTTCTCCTGTGCTATTGCCTGCAGCAAAGAGTCTTCTAACCACCCTTTCAGCGGGCATACAGCTGCAGGGTTGCCCGAAAAAATTCGGCTCCCAAAGGCGTCAATTTGGTAAATCGGAATCTTCATTCCTCTCGAACCTCAAACTGACCATATAATGATTTGCATATGGATCCTGGATCAGCCATGCAGTTTGGCCCTTCGGCTCCCCCGCATCGGCTGGTAGGGCTCAAAGTGTATTCCTGGATTCCTTACCAGGCACCCTATTGCCCAAATGCAGTGAATATGGTGAGATCACTTATCGCTCTTTATGACTGGCTTTGCGCGCTTGGCCTGCATGACTTGGGTGCCAGGATCAACATCGTGCGTCAGCCATACATTACCCCCAATGATCGATCCCTTGCCAATACGAACCCTAGCAAGAATTGTCGTACCGGCAGCGAACTCTTCGGCCTTGGCAATGGCGCCAGGCATACCATTTTGGGCAGGAGTGAGCACCAATTGGGCACCGAACTATCTAAGGAGTTTCCGTCGCTCCAAGCTCATGCTCTCTGGCATGGTTAAGATCAACTTGTAGCCACACACAGCACACACGAATGAATTCCCCACATTTTATCTTTTTCTTGCACCGCAGCTTCAGTGAAAATTAGGCTTACACCTCACAGAAGTGCTTGGTCTTATAGGTCTCTAAGAGTTGTGTCACTTCTTGTTCGCACTCTCCACACCCAGTTCCCACTTTCGTCATCTCTTGGAGTTCATAGAAGGTTCTTGCACCTTCCAGAACAGCATGTTCAATTTCCTGGTCAGTAATGTTCATGCATTTACACACAACCCGCTCCTCTTCTTTCTTAACCTTTTCTTCCATTTCGTTGCGCACATAGTAATCGTTTATGGCCATGCGCAATGCCTTGTCGCCCAGCACGGAACAATGCACCTTGTGGTCCGGCAAACCACCGAGCTCCCTGTTTATGTCTTTTGCCGAAAGATTATAGGCATCATCCAACTTCATCCCCTTGACCATTTCTGAGAGTACAGAGGTGCTCGCAATAGCGCTTGCACAGCCAAAGGTTTTCCATTTGCAGTCAGCAATAGTTCCTTTTTCCTTATCGACCTTGATAACTACGATCATCTCATCGCCGCACTTTACATTCCCCGTAACACCCTTACCGTGCTCTTTATAACTATCTTCATCCATGAGGATGTTCCTGGGATTCATAAAATGTTCTTTGACGGTGTCTGTGTACGCCCAACTGGCTTGAGTCATTGCAACCTCCTCCTATACACTGTTGACATATCCCTGATCTTTCCGATCACACGAGGAAGTGTATCAATCATATATGTTATTTCTTCCATGGTGTTTTCGCGCCCTAAGCTTATGCGTATTGAACCGTGAGCGCATTCTGCCGGTAATCCTGTCGCGAGAATTACATGGGAGGGATCGAGAGAACCCGTCGCGCAGGCAGAACCTGTTGACACAGCAATTCCTTCCAGATCTAGGTATAGGATAATGGCCTCTCCCTCTGCCCCCTCAAAGGACACATTTAGCGTATTGGGAAGGCAATCAGTAGGATGCCCTACAAACAGCACATCAGGAATATTTTCTTCTATGCCTTTTTTCAGTGCTGCCTTCAATTCGAGCAAACGCTTTTCATCAGATTTTATCTCTTGGGAGCGCATCTCAATAGCCTTTCCAAGCCCGATTATCCCAAGCGTATTTTCTGTTCCTGCACGCCTGCCTCTCTCCTGGTGCCCACCGCGAATCAAGGGGCAGAACGGAGCTCCTTTCTTCACATACAACGCACCGATCCCTTTTGGCCCGTACATTTTGTGGCCGGAAAGCGTTAGGAAATCAACATCCAGCTCCCGCACATTAACCGGTATCCTACCCACTGCTTGAACAGCATCCGTGTGAAACACCGCCCCGCGTTCATGTACAATCTCGGCAATCCCCTTGATATCCTGTATGGTGCCGATTTCGTTATTTGCCATCATCACCGACACGAGCCCTGTTCTTTCTGTAAGCAAATCTCTTAGCTGCTCAAGGCTCACCTTTCCGTACTGATCCACGTCCAGGTATAAAACATTAACACCCCTCTCCTGAAGACACTTAGATGCCTCCAGCACACAGGGATGCTCAATGGTTGACGTAATAATTTCATTAACCCCTTGTTGATGATACGCACACTGTTTTCGTTGGCAGGTAACGGCAGATAATACCGTGTTATTTGCCTCGGATCCGCTCCCTGCAAACATGATCTCTTCTGGCGATGCTCCGATGAATGAAGCGACTTTTTCGCGCGCTTCTTCAACAAGTTGTCTTGCCTGTCTGCCAAAAACATGGAGGCTGGAGGGATTACCAAATAGGTCCATAGTCTCTATCATCACCCTTTTCACTTCCGGATGAATCGGTGTTGTTGCATTGTTATCCATATAAATTCCTTTTGGAGACATTATCCCCTCCTCAATTCAGTTTCTCTCATGGAGGCATTTGACCCCCGCCTTACCAGGCTGTTGCCCAAACGCAAATCCCTTTGAACGGTCATTAAAACGTTTTTTGCAAACAAATCTTGGCGAAGTGAAAGATAAGCGATGTCAACTGTTTGAGCCCTAAGGGCGAGTTTTGACATCGCCTGGAGCGAGCCTTAGATTTATCAGGAAACGTTTTAGACCAAGCGAAAAGGGATTTCGGCAACAGCCTGTTACTTTCTGACCCTGCCTCAAAGAGCTCAATAATTCAAAAAATCATCCTAATAATCTAATAATCCATTCAATTAATTCAATGCAATTCTTCATAATAATATGGAGTCATCGGTGTCCAAAACAACTGGTTAGGCAGTGTATCAGCTTTCAATCAAAA
>DAOVRY010000077.1 GCA_030633645.1 Pseudomonadota bacterium
CTTGCTGCAACGCTTGTTTCGAGATTTTGGTCCTGGACATATTTATGAATATGCCTGCGGGCCAAAATCTCTCCAACTGCTCGTTTCGCTAAGGTTTCTTGTGCCTCGCTACGATGCCTACTGCAAAATCTGGGTTTAAACTTCGCATTTGGGCGGATTCCCTAAAGTCTATGTCTGTTGTTCCGGGTCATTCTTTCTATTGCATTGTTTCTCCCTTTTAAATATATTGACTTTTTAGAACTTCTCTAGTTGTTTCAGTCTTTCTTTAACCAATTTAAAAAGAGGAGGGGTAAAAATGGCAGAGAAAAAAGCAGCAAGATTTCCGGATCCTCATGAGTTTCAAGTTCCTACGGAGCTTGAAGGCTGGGAAGAGATGTATCCATCACACTATCTATTCTCTAAAGACAGGGAAGATTGGGAAAAGAATCAATTTTGGTATCATGACAAAATACATGCCCCAGAACCCATGCCACCATTAGATCTGATCTTTCAAGAGGCATGGCAGATCTCTCTTTCCCAATACACCACCAGGGTGTTTTGCATTCCGCCTGCCCAGGGGATCGCCCAGAGGATGGTTGGGCCATACATGTACATCTGTGCGATTGCGCCTCCGCCGGATGAGGTGATAGGCGAGAAGGCCCAGTTGTTTGAGAAGCGGGTATTCTATGTATTTGAACACTATAATGAGTTGTGGGACAAGTGGCTGACCAAATTCAAGGCCCTTGGTGAAGAGATGGAGGCGATTGAGGTTCCAAAAGAACTACCCAAATTTGTGCCCGAAGACCAGGTCCTGCCTGCGCCCACAGGCTGCTATGTATCATATGACCTTATTGAGGCATTTGATAAACTCGTCAATAAGATGTTCAAGGGATGGCAGTACCACTTTGAGATGCTGAACCTGACCTACCTTGCCTACCTCATGTTTGGTGACGTCACCAGGAAACTCTTTCCCGAGATTAGTGAGAGCGCTATTGGCAAGATGGTTGCAGGGGCCTATGTATCCATGTTCCGTCCCGAGGAAGAACTCTGCCAGCTATCCAGATTAGCCACCTCTTTAAGTGGTGTGGCAGATATCCTCAAGAGTGAAAAGACAGCGGAACAGAAAGTTACAGAGCTTGAAAAGTCAGAGGACGGGAAGAAGTGGCTTGAGGCCCTTGATAAAGCCAAAGACCCGTGGTTCTATGTATCATGTGGAAGCGGGTGGTTCCATTATGAAGGGAGCTGGATCACTAACCTGGATATTCCATTTAGCTATATCAAGAGTTACGTGGAACGGCTGGAAAAAGGAGAAACGATCGAGCGGTCTCTGGATGAGGTTGATAAGAAAAGAGACGAAACCGTTGCCAAATATCGTGAACTGATAAAAACGGACGAAGACAGGGAATCCTTTGATGGCGCCTACAAAACCGTAAGGACCATTTACAGGTATGCCGAGGACCACCTTTTCTGGGTTGAGCACTGGTTCCATACCATATGGTTTTCCAAAATAAGGATATTTGGAAATCTCCTGGTTGACAACGGCATGATAAATGAGGTGGACGACATATTTATGTTCAACCGTTACGAGATTCCCGAGATTCTCACCGAGGTAGTCACCGGTTGGGCGTTAGGAGTAGATATACCTGTAAGGGGCGACTATTACAAGGCCAAGGCCGACAAGCGAAAGAAGATCCTCAAGGCGGCAAATGAGTGGATACCGACCCCCGCCCTTGGTGTTCCACCCGAAGAAGTGGCAGAGCCCTTTACCATCATGCTGTGGGGCGTCACCACCGACAAAGTCCAGGAATGGCTCAAAGGCGTGGGAGAAGTCAGGCCTGAGGATGTCTCGGAAATCAAGGGCTTTGCCTCTTCGGCAGGTGTTGTTGAAGGCCCGGCCCGGGTACTCAAGCTGCTCAAGGACATTGTAGACATTCAACCGGGAGATATCCTGGTTTGTCCCACCACTAACCCCTCCTGGGCCCCTGTGTTCACCAAGATCAAGGCTGCGATTACTGATATCGGAGGGCTCACCAGCCATGCGGCCATCGTGTGCAGGGAATATGGTGTCCCGTCGGTTACGGGCACAGGAGTCGGCACCTCGGTAATTAAAACCGGGGATAAGATAAGAGTGGATGGCGATCGCGGAATTGTAACCATACTGGAAAGGTGTTAATAGCTGAATTGTTGGGAGGGTATGTGCCGTAGCACATGCCCTCCAAGCACAGCATTACAATCAGAGAGGTGTTTTCCATGAAGTGGATATATCGTTTTGATGAGTTAGGCAAGGAGCATAACGATATAGTGGGGAAGAAGTGTGCTAATCTGGGAGAAATGACGAGAGCAGGTTTTCGAGTCCCCCCCGGGTTTGCGCTGACACTGGGAGCATATGACAGGTTTATGAAGGAGACCGGTGCTATTGAAGAGATTCGCCAGTACCTTGCCACATTCAGTGCCGATCCCGATAACACTGCCGATATGCCAAAATATGACAAGGCATCTGAAGTGATGAGGGGTATTTTGGAATCCAAAGAGATGCCTGAGGACATGGAGAATGTCATCAGGCAGTATTACGATGGTGTTTGCAAGATGGCGGGCATTAGTGATGTTCCCGTGGCCACACGCTCAGCGGGACCGGCCAGCCACCCCGGGCAATACGAAACCTATCTCTGTATCAGCGGTAGTTCGGAGGTGATGAAGAACATCATCAGGGTGTGGTCGAGCACATTTAATCCTCGCTCCATTATTGCCCGTGCTCGCCTGGGACTTTCCCTGGAATATGACCCCATTGGTGTGGCTGTGCTAAAGATGGTAAATGCCAGGTCAGCCGGCGTGATGTTCACACTTAACCCGGTCAGCGGAGACCCATCAGTGGCTGTAATTGAGGGAAACTGGGGCCTGGGTGAGAGCGTTGTGAGTGGTGCGGTTACCCCTGATGTGTGGACAGTGGACAAGGTTATTCTTGAAATTGTAAAGGCATCTGTATCCACTAAGCTCAAGGAGTATGTATTGGATACAACGACAGGCAGGGCCATGTTAGTTGATCTTCCCCCCGAGCGACAAAATGTCCCTTGCCTGAGTAAAGAAGAGATATTGGAGTTAGTCAAGACAGGTATGAAAGTGGAAGAACACTACGGGATAGCTCAAGATACGGAATGGGCTATAGATAATGACCTTCCCTTCCCGGAGAATGTATTTATGCTGCAATGCCGGCCAGAGCAAGTATGGAGTAAACGCAAGAAAGAATCAGTGCTGGGGAAGAAGAGCGGTTATGAGCTGCTGATGGCAAGGGCCATGAAACGGATAAAGATACAGGAATAAAATCGCTTTCGCGATTTTATGTAATCCCGCCGCTGGCGGGCCTTCGCAGCTCCCCAAAAATGTTGCTAATAACTACTACTGCAGGGTTTTAACGTAACTGGTTTTTTCACTATAGTAGGGTCGTCAACTGTGCCGACCGAAACGGTGGCATGGACAAACAAGTTTGTCCATGCCACCCTGTGGTGTTACTCTGTTAAATAAGCGGGTTACTCTGCCCTAATTTTTTCAAGGCGCTAATATTAAAAATTTAGATATAGGGAGGTAATACTGTAATGAAAAGTATAAGAGATTTTATTGAACAGGCTGAAGCAGATGGAATGCTTCAAAGGATCAAGGCAGAGGTGGATTGGGATCTCGAATTATCCCACATTGCCAAGCTCAATGAGGAAAAACAGGGTCCGGCCCTTCTTTTTGAGAATGTAAAGGATTATGATTCTCCAGTGCTCACCAGTGTCTGCACCACCACGGAAAGACTGTCGCTGATCATGGGTATGCCAAAGGATTCAACCTTAGTAGACCTTATGAGGCATTGGGTAGAAAAGGGAGAGACCAAGGTTCCCCCTAAATTAGTTGATACTGGCCCTTGCAAGGAAAACAAAATGATGGCCGACGAGGTCGATCTTTTCAAGTTCCCCGTGCCCAAGTTCTTCCCCATGGATGGTGGACGGTTTTTCGGAACAGCCCACTTTGTGGTCACTAAGGACCCGGAATCGGATTGGGTCAATGTGGGAACTTACAGACTGCAACTCCTCGATAAGAACACACTTGGAACCCAGTTTATAAAAGGGAAGCACTCCGATATCATGCTCAAGAAATACCAGGCCATGGGCAAACCCATGCCCGTAGCAGTTGTGGTAGGGTGTGATCCGCTCCTGTTCCTCATGGGCGCAGCCCGGTTGTCCGCTTTTGAATCTGAGTATGATCTTGCAGGCTCTATCCGTGGGGAGCCCATAGAGGTTGTCAAGTGCGAGACGAATGACCTAATTGTCCCGGCTACGGCCGAAATCGTGGTGGAAGGAGAAGTGGATGCTGATAAGTTTATGGAAGAAGGCCCTTTTGGCGAATACACGGGCTACTATTCAGGCGTAGGCGCCGATCCCCGGAACTATATAAAGGTCAATTGCGTCACCCACAGGAACAACCCCATTTTTATGTCCACAACTGTGGGCCGGGCCGTTACGGACACACACATGACCATGGCCCTCACCTATGGCTCCACCCTGTGGCAGCAACTTGTGGCCATGAAGATACCCGGTATAAAGGCTATCTACTGCCCGCCCGAGGGATCGGGAAGGTTCCTGGCCATCATCTCCATGAAGCAGATGTATCCCGGGCACGCCGACCAGGTACTCACTGCTGCTATCTCAACGGAGATGGGGGCTTATGGTCTCAAAACCGTCATTGTAGTGGATGAAGATATTGACCCCTGGGATATCTCCCGGGTCATGTACGCGTTGAGCTTCAGATTCCAGCCCAACAGATCCCAGGTCATTAAACGGGGTAGATCCACGCCGTTAGACCCCTCCCTTCCCATAAACGCAAGGGAGATAACAGGCAGGCTGCTCCTGGATGCAACCATCCCCTATGATTGGAAGGAAAAGCCCATACCCATTGAGCTTGATCCGGATGTAGTCAAGAAAGTACAGGCCAGATGGTCAGAATTGGGGTTATAGGACAAAAAACACCTTGATTGCTTAGGAATTTCCTTTTTTCATCCTCTCCCCCTTGCCGAATGTCCTCCGCCTGTGTGGCGAAAAGGGAGAGGACAGGGTTGGATGCTCATTTCAAAAAGGAGATGCTATCATGTCAGACAGCACTTTATTGGATGGCAAAAAGATACTCGTGGTAGATGATGAACCTGATGTATTGGCAGTATTGAAAGAGTTACTATCAATGTGTGATGTCATTACAGCTTCCACCTTCAATGAAGCCAGAGAGCTGTTGGAATCCCAGGATTTTGATATAGCAATTCTTGATATTATGGGTGTTGACGGCTATGGCCTGTTAGACGTTGCTAAACAGAGACACATTCCAGCAGTAATGTTAACAGCCCATGCATTGACTCCTGGCAATCTTGTACGATCCATCAAGGAAGGAGCAGCTTCTTATATTCCTAAGGATGAAATAACAGAAATTGCTGATTTTTTGGCTGACGTATTGAAAGCCCAAGTAGGTGGGAAAGATCCTTGGCAGACTTGGCAGGAAAGGTTGCCCTCCTCCTATTTTGAAAAGAGATGGGGTGCTGCATGGCAGGATACTGACAAGGAGTTTTGGGATAGATTTAGGGCCAGCATTAGAGCCAGAAGAACTCAATCCAAGAAAACTGATTCGTTGAAATAAATCTGGGAGCTAAACTAGAGGCGTTTGCCTATCTCTTCTATCAATAACATGAAGCC
>DAOVRY010000274.1 GCA_030633645.1 Pseudomonadota bacterium
AAGCTAATACAAGCAAAAAATTTCGGTTGACAAACTCGCAAAAAATGTTTTGTGAACGAGATTGAGCGTTTTGGGAGAAAAGCGCTTGAGATGTTCAGCGTTAAGAAATGCTAACTGTTTGAGGGCATTATACCGAGTTTTAGTCCCGCTGAAGCGGGAAACATCTTAAGTGCGCCCAAAATGCTCACGGATAGAGCAAAATCGACTTTTTACGAGTTCATCAATCTTTATTTAATTCCTCAAAGGGATCTTTTTTCTCTCTGTTTTCCCTGAATTCTTCTACCTTTCCCTTCATCTCATCCATAAGATCTTCCATATCTTTCATTGACAATTTCATCCCTTCTTCAATCATGGCATTGAACTCAGCATGTATCATCTCAATATTGTCTAATTGCTTCAATATGAATTCCTTTCCGTGGAATTTCTTTGACAATTCAGGATGCTTGGCCAGATACCCGTAGTGAGAGAAAAGCCCAAAGTCGCATTCTAGTCGCCTTCCGTAAAAGGCAATCTTTTTGTTCAACTCCATTACTTCTTTATTTATCTTCTTGGCCTCAGACATAGCGGACTCGTACCCTATCTCGTCACCACGTTGCCGGGCCTCTTTCGCCATTGATACATATCTTTCTTTCTCTGCTGTCAACGTATTGACTTTGTCAACAAGGCTCTTCAAGTGATCTATTCGTTTATGTATCTCGGTGTATACAAAACCACCATATTTCTTGCCATCCGCAAAGAGGTTTTTTCTAGCATCTTTTTCAGCTCTTTCCCACTCAGGCCTAAAATCAGATTGCACTACTATCTTTCTTGCATCAAATGAGAGTTGAGTGCCTTGATTTGAACAAAGAGTACGCCGATCTGTTTCACTATCCACCGTGACTTTGCCAGAATCCACTCGAACTATCATAGTTCCATCCTCATATGAGGCAATATCAAATTCAGTTCCCCTCACACCAAGCACAGCAGTTGGTGTTTGAACTTCATAGCCTTTCATTTGCACAATTGTTTTCCTTACCTTGTTCCATATTCTTCCAAAAAACAAAAGAACTGAGTTTTTCTTTTCTATTGGTGAGACAATGGTATTTAACGCTATATGAGTGTTGGAATGGATTTCAAGTGAACTTCGATCAACAAGAGTGATTGTTACTCTGCTGTTTTCCCAGGTTCTTATGTGATCCCCAAAATACACAGGCATACTGAGTTCAGCCGGTGTCCATACCGTCTTTTTCGCTCTCCTCACCTTAACGTCTCCGGTGCGAGAGCTGACATGACCCAATTGCCTCTCTTTTGCAAAACACACCTGAGTAAAAACAAGAGAAATAATGGTGGAAAACAAACAGGCTATAAAGAACCTCTTTTTCATGATTTTACCTCATCTGTCTTGTGACCCTCTTTGTGCTCCCCTCACCAAAAATTCCAGATCATTATCCCTAATCTGAACCTATAATCTAGCGAAGCTTCGCCTCAAACCGATCCACCCTCCGTAGCGGACTACTGCGGAGGACGGGCGAGTGGAGAAAAATCATATTCCATTAACTGAGACAAAGCGATGTTGGTTTCGTCTAAAGGTATACGGTTGCGCTGCTGGTTTCGTATGACGTTAACCGTTAACCGTTTCGAGCTGCGCAACCGCAACCGTTCTACGATCCCAATAATCCTTTGCGCCTTAGTGGTATTACAAAAACCCTGGCCCAGACCTGGCATGCAACGCTTCAATTTTATAGCTCCCATTCACTTAGTGTTAAATGGACAATAGCTTGTTATGATCACACCGCGCCAGGGCGGGCTTGATACAAATTTTAAGATCTTAGCTTATATAGCCACCTAGTATGGTGTACCCATGGGCTTTACAAAGGTAAAAATCACATGATTCATCTACTGAAAGGCCCCTTCGAGAGGACTGCAAGACCTTTCACAGATTTTTTGATCAAACACCGGTTCACGGCTTCTCTCTTAACCATAATCGCCTTCCTCGGCACCGTACTGGCATCTATTTTGATATATTTCGAAAATTGGATATTAGGATCTTGGCTTTTTTTACTATTTTCGTTTTTTGATGCACTCGACGGCATAGTGGCCAGGCGGAACAACAGCGCCAAACCCGCTGGTGCCTTCTTGGACTCGGTGATGGATCGGTTCTCTGACAGTGCTATATTATTTGCCATTATTTTCTATGCGTTCAAGATCGGAAACCGAACCATCTTTCTCCTTTCCCTCTTAGCCCTTATTGCCTCCTTGATTACGAGCTACATTAAAGCAAAGGCAGAGAATTTTCTGGAATTTGGCTCCATAGGCCTTTTCCAAAGGCCAGAAAGAATTATCATTATCTTCCTCATGTTATTGTTTCCCAAATATCTCCTTGTGGGACTCTGGATACTGGTTATTGGAGGATTTATTACCATATGCCAGAGACTCTACTCTGCCTATCAGAAGTTTAATCAGCATCCTGCTTCCTAATCCCTAAACCGCAACTCCTTCATATCCAGGGTTCCTTCCTTACTCAAATGCAAGGGTCTTATGTGTCTCTCACCCCAGTACGATGGTTCCCACCTACGGGGCAGGCACAGCTCTCAAAGGTTTACCCTGTTGAATAGGGAGTCTATTACATGGGGCATCAATGAAATCGAAGACAATAACTACCCAAAAAATATCAGCTAGCGCTTTTATTCAACAGGGCGAGGGTTTTGATCTGAATTCCTGCGAGGGGAATTCAGATCAATCTCCAACGCTCCGCGCAGGGTTTACATGGTCGATTGTACTGTTACCGTCATTTGTATCGTAGCCGCCCCGTCAGGGGCTGCCTTTTGGCCTGATTTTTCCATCTCAAACAATCGGGCCAATCAAAACGTTGCC
>DAOVRY010000165.1 GCA_030633645.1 Pseudomonadota bacterium
CCAATAATATATGATGAAATAACCTTTAACGAAGGCTTACGATTAGATGTTTTGGTGGAAGAGATTATTATTTGTGAACTGAAAGCTGTGGACGAGTTGAATCCTGTGTGGGAAGCACAGCTTCTCGATCATTTAAAATTGACGGGTAAGCGACTTGGTTTTCTTAATAATTTTAATGAGCCTAAGTCTCATTAATGTGCCTCTCATTAAAGAGGGTATTAAAAGAATAATTGTTTAATCTTAGTGTCTTAGTGTCTTGGTGGCTGAGTAGTTACAATAGGTATTCTATTGGCGGCCGATCAGATCTGATTTAATGATCTTTTTCAATGGTCTGTGCCAGGGAGACAGGTTATAGAGAACCTCTGCAGTGTTGAGCTTTTTGCATTTCGGGCAGAGACGCAAATAGTCATCTTTTATTGTTTGGCCAACTTTGTCTAGTTGAGGTACCGGCGCAAACAGGGCGCCACATCGTTCACATGCCTTCAGCTCTACTGACCGGATCTCCTGTTTGGGGACGATCTGGAAAAATCTTGCAACACTTATCTCATGCCGCAGGTCAGCAGCGTCTTCAGGGCAGGCATTGACACATGCCCCGCAACAGATGCACTGATAGTGAGAGTAGGTAAAGAGCCTGAAGGTTCCCTCATCGTTGGATTCAAGGGTACCGGTCGGGCAACTGAGCTCACAGGCGGCACAGCCGGTACATTTGTTCACGTTAAGCCGGGTTCTACAGAACAGAAAAACTGCCATCACAATCATGGCCTCACCACTGAGCACATGGATGAGTCGCATATTGTCCCCCAAAAACGCAATGGCATCCAGACTTCCATGGGTTAAGAAGTATCCGGTCATAAAGGGGAGAGCAGTTATAACGATCAAAACGTAGTCTGTTGTGGAAGAGGTGGAGCGAATATCCTTTACGGCAAGGTGCCTGAGTAAGAAATAAAGGGCAAGGGCCAACAAAACAAGGGTCATCCAATCAGCCCATGTGTCGGGCAGGGGGGTCCAGTCCCACTCAAACCTGGATTCCGCCCACAACACAATGTGTCCGGATAACCAGATGGGAACCACAACTAGGCATATATGGAACATATAGCGCAGTGTTGCGTAAAAAGGTTTTTTGATAATTGCATTATGAAACGGCACAAACAAGCGCCCCAATGTAGCTGGAATATACCGACCCCGGAATTCTTTATCCTTGCTGCTTGTTACGATCGTGAAAACAAAGAAGGCAACTCGAGCAATAATCCCGACAGCAAAAATCAAAAAGATAAGCCGCAGTAAGGGGCCCTCAACAAAGGAACC
The DNA here is from genome assembly GCA_030633645.1 of Pseudomonadota bacterium. Taxonomy (GTDB): domain Bacteria; phylum Desulfobacterota; class DSM-4660; order Desulfatiglandales; family B25-G16; genus JADFWK01. The sequence goes on from DAOVRY010000165.1 coordinate 1,306, forward strand.
GAAATCCATCTTAGGTTACCCTCTCTTTTTATGACTTACTTATAACCCCACTATCTTCGTGCAGTTTTCTCCGAGTTTGGGTTCGCGGTTCATTATCATGAACTGAAAGCCGAGCGGATCATACCACATTTATCGGTTTTGTCATGCTGGAAAATGATCTTTGCATAACCCTCCAATATGGCAATGATAAAGCAAATCAGCAGTCATGTTCGGCTAACATTGGCAAACGATAACGAAAGCTTGAAAAGGAAAGTGGGGGCATTATAATGAACAGAATTCGAAGATTATTTTACTCCTTGCCCTTGGAACTTACTTTTTGCTACTGTCTTTTTCTGAGGATTCGTTTGTCTCCTATCCTGACGGTTAGCTGGATTTTATCAAAGTATTCTATAAGAGGAATGGTATACTTTCTTGAAACTCTGGTGATCTCCTTTAGTTGTGGTGTAGTTACCTCGCCTTTCTCTTTTATAAAATCAACCAGTCGGCGCTTGAGCCCTTGTATGGACTTTTTGTGGAAATAAAGATCCTCTTTCACTTTAATGAGGGTTCCATCCTTGACCATGATTTCCAGCAAATCCCTTCCCCCTCGCCCAACTTTGTTTTGATCCAGGTCCTTAAAGTATGGTGGTTCAAGACCTGCCTTTAGGTAGATTTGTTCGATCTCCTTGCGTAGCTCTTCCTGATCTTGAAGGAGCTCGATTTTGTGATCCTTATGCCAGATAATATCCTTCTCTATGGCAACAACAGAATCCTTTATCAGGTCGTCAATCAGCTGATTGAAAAGTTTCTCCTTTATATTACCCGGCATCTTGGACCTCAATTCCTCTTTTAGAAGTCCCTTTTTGAGGGGAAAGCGCCTGTGGTAATCCGTAAGAATCGTTACGATCTCTTCTTTTGCCTTATTGTAAAATTCGGCATGTATAAATGCCTCATTCTCTGTATCGGTTTGAATAATGATCGTATCTGACATTAACCCATTGACTATTTCATCCAGTTCTTTTTTTCTGAGATTGGTGAGAAAAGAGAGCTCGGTTTTGCTGAGGCCTTGGAGTTGACTCCCTTTGATAAACTGCTCAGCAATTTCTCTGTCAGATCCGCTGCTTAGAACAGAGAGTTCCTGTAGGCTTTCCTTTGAGAACCTCTTTTTTTTCAGGGGAAGGGGGTTTAGGACATAACCCCCTCCAATGGCCCTGATTGGAGAATAACTCCTGATGACAAAGCGATCTTTTGCGAGAACTACCGTCGGTCTTTCCAGACGAAATTGGGCAAAGCATGTGTCGCCTGGAGAAAGGTCGTCTTTGTCCAAAAGAATAACGGCGGAAATGATCTCAGAGCTGCCGCAGTGAAACCTGACCCTGGCCCTGTTTTTGAGCTTCTTGGGCGCACTCTCCAGGTAATCAAGAGCAGTATCCACCATATAGGTAGGTTTAAGAGAGTCCTTTTGAGCGACCACATCACCCCTGGCTAGAATTTCTTTTTCCAGGCCCTGAAGGTTTATGGCCGTTCTGAGCCCTGCGCTCACTGATGGCACATCCTGATGATGCACCTGAATTCCTCGCACCTTGCTCCTTATTCCTTTTGGATAGATGGTTACCTCGCTACCCACCTGGATATGACCTGATATGCTGGTACCGGTAACTACCGTGCCAAAACCCTTCATGGTAAAGACTCGGTCTATAGGAAGCCTGAAGAAGAGTCCGGGATCCCTCTCCGGAACGTTTCGTGTAAGCTCGTCGAGAGTTGTTACGAGTTGTTTGATTCCTTCCCCGGTCTGCGAGGATACCTGCACTATGGGTGCATCTTGCAGAAATGTGCCAGCGAGAAACGCAGAAATGTCTTCGCTAACAAGATCAAGCCATTCTTTATCCACGAGATCTGTTTTAGTTATGATCACTAAACCATGTTTGATTCCAAGAAGAGAGCAGATTTCAAGGTGCTCTCTCGTTTGAGGCATAACACCTTCATCAGCTGCGATAATGAGTGCCACTATGTCAATCCCGGTAGCACCGGCTACCATGTTCTTAACGAACTTTTCATGACCGGGCACATCCACGATGCCAACAATGACGCCGCTGGGCAGCTTTAAATGCGCAAAACCCAGTTCAATGGTTATTCCTCTGAGCTTCTCTTCCTTGAGTCTGTCTGTGTCTATGCCTGTCAGGGCCTTGACAAGAGCAGTTTTTCCATGGTCTATGTGACCTGCTGTGCCAAGAATAATCTGCTTCATTCCTTCCTCTTTTTTTCTTGCCGTTGCTGAGATGCTAAACTAAAGGGAACTGCATCCCCTGTCAAGCAAGTGTTTGTTAAGAGAGAGATTTGGCTGGACAATTTGATTGACGTTCAACAAAGTTTCTGTTAAATTCCTCCATCATACTCCCCGGTAGCTCAGCTGGTAGAGCGGGTGGCTGTTAACCACTTGGTCGGCGGTTCGAGTCCGTCCCGGGGAGCCATTTCGACTCAAAAAGGCACCAAAATAAATCGCGATTGGTGCCTTTTTTCGCTCAAGGCCTCCGGCCGGATATCTTGTTATGGAGTCGAAATGGCCCTGAGCATGACCTGAGCCTGTCGAAGGTCTTGTCCTGAGCTTAGCGAAGGTCTTGCCGAAGGACCAATCTTTTATTAGACTAAAGCCTATGCCTGCTTGGTTATATATCCTCAGACTCAAATCCGTGAAATCGAGATTTTGTCCCTTCTGGAGCAAC
>DAOVRY010000235.1 GCA_030633645.1 Pseudomonadota bacterium
AACCTCTGGATCATGGTGCATTCCGGCTACATCGCAATACACATCCGGAATATTCATGCGTCTCATGAGCCGTTCTCCTTGATATGTGTGCATGGTTTCCAAGATATCATCAACTAGATCTTTCGAGATATCCTCTTGGCTTACTTCAGATTCATCCAGATCTTCGATTACCTTGAGGAGAAGCAGCTTTCCAATGTCATGAAGCAGGCCTGCCATAAATGCTTCGTCAACAAACTGATCCATACCCAGGTGACGTGAAAGCCAGCGAGCAGCATAGGCAACACCAAGAGCATGGCTCCAGAGCGGTGTGGCCCAGTAATCATATTTCTTTTTGTGAGTGCGGTAGAGCTGCTTTTGGGTTACTGCAGTGACCAGATTAAAAATAGTCTTCGCCCCCAGACGCACGGTAGCCTCCTGAATGGTTTTGACGGGTTTCACACCAGCGTAAAAAACGGAGTTGGCCATTCTTAGGACGTCAGAGGCAAGTCCTTGATCCCTGTGTATCATTTTGGCAATCCCAGCTAGGCCGTAATCGCCCCTTGTAAGCTGCTGCTGGAGTTTCAGTGCGACTTGATTAAAGATAGGCAGTTCAATTCCTTCACGATCAAGCGTTTCCTCAATGAGCTCAATAATAGATTTTTCGACCATCCGATTTCTCCAATCAATCCGTAATTTTTCAATGGCCCAAAAGGTGTATGCCCTCCCTGAGGATAGTCAATCCTCAGACTACCGCCTCCTTAGGGGCAATAACTAGATACAGCACAGTGTTACCTATACCACGTTTCCTAGTTGTGCGCAATCGATATGCATCGATGAGCACAGTAACGTCAAAGTCCAGGGTATGGGTGTCTTTTTTTTGGATTATGCCCTTGGGCCAGGGTTTTTGTATCATATTCTTGTGCGAGGAATAAGCCGATGCTAGATGCTGGTTACCCCGATACAATCGGGACTAGCATCCAGAATCCAGTCCCGACTTGTCGGGATTCGGCTCATCGGTTTGCCCATCCTCCGATGGAATCCGGGTACGGGCCGGGACGGCGGAGCTTCGCTAGATAAAGGATGAGTGTGAGCGGTAGAACGGTTGTTCATGAATGTGAAAGATTATCCTGTTAGTAGTTTTCTCTTCAACGTTAACATTTCCTCTTCCAACTCTACAATCCTTCTATCCTGAGCCCTAACACGGTTAATTAGTGTATTTATAATGGGCCTAATACTTTTGGGTAATTCCGCAATTTGCCCTTCTAGATTTTCGTATTTGAAGATATATACCTCTGCATTTGTCTTCGCTTTTGCAGTCGCTGTCCTCGGAAGACCAGTCAAAAAGGAGAGTTCTCCAAGAATTTGCGGGGGCTCAATTTCGTTGAGAATAACACTTCCATTGTTTTCCTTAGTTGATATTTCAACAACACCGTCATTCAAAACATAGAGGTCTCTTCCCATCTCCCCTTCTTGGATTATGATTTCTCCGGGTTTGTACGTTCTGCTTTTCATCAATCTATATGAGCGACGTTATAGGAATCACTTTCAGATTCAAACAGCGTTGTATAGAGACACCAATGGTTTCCCCGGGATATTGGTCTCCTCTGGACTCAATACCGTTTTTCATACTCAAGATCTTGCGCCTCCCGGTGTTTCAGACCCACTGATCAATGATCGATTCCTTTTTGGTCATCATCTCTGTTTTTGCGGTCTTGTCATATTGTGGGTGAATCTCTTCATCCCTGTGAGTCCGACTGAGTTTTTCAAGACTGAATTGCGCCCCGGCATCAAAATCAAAGAGCTTGGGGAAATCAGATTCTATCACCCTGTCCAGAGCTATGAGCTTCTCGTTACTGACGTAAACAGAGTATCCTTTCTGTTCCTTTATGGTAACCAGCTTTTGGTCGTTCACATGAGTAAATGGTGCCTTACCGTCTTCTGGTCTCCTGAATTGCCCAGGCTGTTGTTGTCTAATGTAGCTGGCGTTTTCTGTAATTTTCATGTGATCTCACCATTATTGCGAGATGTTAATCATTTGGAGAAGTTGCATAAATAAACCCGCTTCTGAGGGCAAGAAGCGGGTTTTTTGTTTCATTTGCTTAGCAACCCCGCTACCTTATCACTTCAAGCTGATCTAAGTCGGAGGCTTTGCGTCCCAACCTTTCGGAAGGTTTGCCCTTCAGCAAAATCGCAACATTTTATAACTATCCATATAGCGTATCGGCATCCCCAGAGAAAAACTTTAATCTTTTTCGATTTTTTATTAGCGATAGCACAGCGGAAAAGGGCTAGGTTTAGATTTCCTGAAAAAGGGCTAATAAGATATTCGGCATAGCATGGTATGTGGTTTGGGTTTTCTAAAGCGGATTCGGGTTTCCTAGGCAGAAGAGGTCATATGGGGTCAAAGGAAATGCTCGTGCGAGATTTCTACAAGCGCTACCTACTCTTTGTCCAGAACCTCTCTTATTTTATGAGACAGTTCTTTCATTCTAAAAGGTTTCTGGATAAAGCCGTTGCAACCGCGTTCCAGAATCTCAGTTGCCTGTCCATTAATGCTGTAACCAGTTGAAAGAAGGACTTTTACCTTTGGGTTGATTGCTCTTATCCTGTCGTAGGCCTCACCGCCACCTACACCTGGCATAATCATATCAAGGATCACAAGGTTGACCAGATCCCTATGCTTTTCGTAAATCTCTATTGCCTCTTGTCCACTCTTGGCTTTCATGACCTTGTGTCCCATTTTTTCCAGAATCTGTGTGCCAACATCGAGAATCATATCTTCATCATCCACGAGAAGAACAGTTTCTTTGCCCGGTACAAACTTATCAAACCCCCTGCTTTCTTTCATTGCTTGCCTTTTTGAGGCTGGCAGATAAAGACTGAAGGTAGTACCCTTACCCTTTTTGCTCGAGACAGAAATGGTACCACCATGGCTTTTTACGATCCCGTAAACAGAGGCCAATCCGAGGCCGGTTCCTCTGCTCATACCCTTAGTGGTAAAAAAGGGATCAAAGATGCGTCCCATGGTCTTTTTATCCATACCTGTGCCTGTATCGGTAAGGGTTAGTAGCACATAGTCCCCAGGCTTTACCTTGGAGGGTTTACCTGTAATATCCTTACGGGTGACATTCATAGTTTCCAGGAAAAGGTCTCCACCTGCCGGCATGGCATCTGCGGCATTTACATACAGGTTCCACAGGATCTGCTCAATCTGCCCCTGGTCTGCCTCTATTGCAAATAGGTCTCTGGC
>DAOVRY010000109.1 GCA_030633645.1 Pseudomonadota bacterium
CCACGAGCTTGAGGTGGAGCTGGCTGAACTCATAAGCAATATGATGCCTATGGCGGAGAGGGTGGCGTTCTTCTCCTGTGGGCAGGAAGCCAACATGATGGCGGTCAGGCTGAGCCGGATCTTTACCGGCAGGAGGAAGGTACTCAGATTTCAGGAGAACTTCCACGGGTGGGCAGATGAGCTGATACATGAAGGCTCACCCGGGGTCTTGGCAGATGAGGTCACGGTAGTACCTAGCAACGATCTCAACATTGTAGAGAAAGAGCTGGCTACAAGAGAATACGCGGTGCTACTGACCGAAGGGGGCGGTGCCCTTATGAATGGCAGAGTTCCCATAGAGGATGATTTTGTGAGGGCGTTGCCTGATCTGACAAGGAAGTACGACACGGTGTGGGTTATAGATGAGATAGTCACTGGCTTTCGGGATGCCCCGGGAGGATGGCAATCGGTGATAGGTATCACTCCCGACCTGACTACCATTGGCAAGTGTGTGGGTGGGGGGCTTCCCATAGGCGCTGTGGTGGGGCGGGCTGATATCATGGAGGCCTTTAGCCCTGCAACCCCGCTTGAGCGGCGGGTAGTACACTCGGGCACCTGGAATGCGAACCCACTAGTGTGCGCAGCTGGTATTGCTGCCTGCAAGCTTTACCAAGATGGTGAGCCGCAAAAAAGGACACGCGCGCGCGCCGATTACCTTCGGGAACAGGGTAACAGAATTCTAAAAGAGCGGAGTATCAGCAGCCGCCTCTACAGCAGGACTGTCGTCCACCTCTACCTTGGTCCAATTGAATTCGAGCCATGTGACGACACAATGCCCCCGACCAAGGATACTAAGAAAATTATGAACCCCGAGCTCAGACCTGCACTGACCAGATTAGGTCTTCACTTGCTCCAGCGCGGCATTGCCGCTTTTGACAGGGGAATGTTTGTGCTTTCAGCGGCGCACAGCAAAGAGGATATTGACCAGACAGTGCAAGCCTTTGCTGATTCATTAGATGCAATGATTGCAGAAGGCACAATTAATCCGCTTTGAGGATGCGGGGTAGAAATGGGAGTCAAATCTTTACAGGCTGTTGCCGAAATCCCTTTGGGCAACAGCCCGTTTACTTTTGACATCTCTCTAGAGCTCCACCTTTCCTCACGTCGCGATCACCCCATCATCCACTCCACACACTTCCAAGAAAGTAGAGCAGACCCTTGGTTACATTGAATAACGGCCCTGAGGGTCTTTGGAGATCCGAATCAGTTTTGCGGTGAAGAAGCTGCCTTTTATATCGTTATCCTGACGCCTGCGTAGTGCTTCATGGCAGAGGTGTTCGGCAGGTAAAGACACCCATTACCTTTTCTCCATCAACCCATGGATAAGCCAGCACCAATCGCAGGTGCTTTTCACGGTTTCGGAATATTCGAAATGGAAATAATGAAAACGGGGCATCCACAGAGGCAGTTGAATTCATCTTGACATATGTGTTTTGAGTGCAGATTTTTCGCTGCCAGGGTTCAATCCGATATTGAACTTTCAAATATGATATGTAATTGTTAGATATTCAGGATTTAAGGCAAGAAGTCTATAACTTTCAACCGGTGTCATACAATAAAACATATTGGTTCGATTGGATTCATCACCCTTGATTTTCAAAACGTAAAACGGGTTCATAATGCTGTATGAAATTACCTGTCTTGAAGAAAGGAGGAACTATGCTATCTACTGTTGAACTAAAAGATCAGGTTCAGGCCACTGGTGCAGACTTGGTGGGTGTGGCAGGGGTTGATTCACCTCTCTTGCGAGAGCACGGCGAGGAGCCGGAGAAACTTCTACCTGGGGCTCGGTCGCTTGTAAGCATTGGCGTTGCCCTAAACAAGACTGCTGTATGTTCGGGTAACCTTCTCCTGGCTCGCCATGACACTATGTGTGTTTATGAGCGCCTTAATCATATAAGTCTGGAGACAGTCCGACTGCTTGCCAGGCATGGTGCCAGGGCAGTCAGCGTGCCTCCTTATCTCCCCGTGGACATGGGCGGTGAGACGAAGGGCATGAAGGGTGAAATCAATCACAAAACAGTTGCAGCCATTGCAGGTTTGGGCGGCATTGGATCAAACCTTTTATTAATCACCCCTGGATTTGGTCCCTTTGTGCGTCTGGGCACTATTGTCACCGATGCAGTACTGAGCGCTGATGAGCCTTTGGCTGAGAACCCTTGTGACCTCTGTGGTCTGTGTCAAAGTGCCTGCCCTGTGAAAGCCATCAAGGAAGATGGCGCTCTCGATTACAGTGCTTGTGCTTCTTATATCCTACGCAATGGCCTGCCAGGGGTAATCGCGATTGCAAGAAAAGTGATAGGAGCTGATGAAAAGGCGATCAAGGGAATAATCTACAGCCCCGATTTCTGGGAGATTTGGCAATCAACCGTTTCTGGATCTTTCTACGGCTGTTTCGAGTGTATGGCAGCCTGTCCCATTGGATCAGATCGACCAAATCCTATGGGGGACAATCTGGGCTAGCTTAGGCCAAATTCCCATATATTGTGTATACCAAATCCCGCCTAAGACGATAGGTTGCTGCTATGCTTCTTCAAAAATAGAAAAACGAAAAAGTTATCATTAGCATAGAGCAATTGAAAGCTCAATATCGGATTGAACCCTGGCAGCGAAAAAATCTCCACAGGAAACACACATTTCAAGATGAATTCAACTGTCTTTGTCGATGCCTCATTTTGATTATTTCCGTTTGAAATAGTCAGAACCCACTGAGGATTAATTCTCAAAATCCGATATTGAGCTGTTATGCACTATTGAGACGCGGCCCAGCTATCCGTCGAGGCCTGGTTTATCACCATGCCGGTGAGGCAATAACGAGGATGACACAGTCCTCGTTTCCGCTATTGGTGAGGGCGTGGCTTGAGCCGGTTGGGATCCATGTGGCATCGCCCGGTTTTACATGCCGTGTTTCGTTATCCACGCTCATCTCTCCCTCGCCGGTCATGATAAAATAGATCTCTTCCATGGGATCAACATGCGCCTCGATAGTTTTCCCTGGTGCAAGCATTGCGATGGCCAGGAATCCTATCTCTTTCAAAGTCCTTCGGTCGAGTATCATCTGTGCTATGGCCCCGCCATGGGCCAGATAGGTAGTATCCAGCACTTCTTTATCTCTTATGTTTCTGACAATCATAATGCCTCCAATTCATCCTCACATTGCCGGTCTTAGGATAGCTATTCTATCTCAGTAAATGTTCTCAACGAAATAAATTGAATCATCGCCCCTTCGATTTGTGTTTCCAGATCGAGAGATTGATTGAGCACAATGCCTGTTTCAGGGATATAGGTTTTGAAGAAGTTACGAAATCCACGGGTAGCCCGTGGTCGATACATTGCGGTTGCCTTCACGTTGACTGGTATAACTTTTTGTCCTTGCTTCCAAACAAAATCAACTTCCGAACCGCGGTCTGGACGCCAGAAAAAAATCACAAGACTTTAGCTTCAATACCTTCTTTCCATTGCATTCCCAAGCTACGCCCCTAAGGGACCTATGGAATTGTCCCAGATAACAGATTCAGTGAGCTGGGTGGGAATCTACACCTGGATTAACGGTAAAACCTTCACGCCTGGCTGCCTGGGTGAGTTTGTCGTCAAAACTCATTACCGGCAATCTTGGCGTCTCTTCTTTGGTCGCCACGAGAACCGCGGCAAGCCGCATGGCATCTGCAGCCCTTAGCGGATGCACTTGTAAGAGCCGCAGCGCTCTATCCTTGACCTTGGAAACAGAAATAACCTCAAAAGCCATATCAAAAAAATCGTTCATCCTTTTCTTTGCTGAATAGAAATCGGCTTCTTTCAATGCGCCCTCACGAAATCGTCTGCATAAAGCGCTGAACACCTCAATTTTGCTCATTGTCCAGACCATAACCTCTTGATCAGACTGAAAGGCCCTTAGGCAGCGTTCTGTCTCCCTTTCAAGCACCAGAAGAGGCACAATTGCTGAGGAATCCCAGAATCTCATCGTCCTCTATTCCTTTCATCCAAAAGCGCCGCCAAAACTTCGCAGGTTTTCCCTTCAGCCGATATCACCTGGTCTATGCTCATGAAACTTGAAGAAGCCTCTGTCTTTTTTGGCAAAACCACGATCCCCAGATCAGACATCTCTTTTACCCATGAGGCCTCCTTTGTGGTGTCAGGTGCATTTCCTATCCCTACTATGCGGGCTAATGGAGTTTTCCGGTCAACAATTTCAATCTCCTCCCCGCCCTTAACAAGTCTGAGATAATGGCTTAATCGATTCTTTATTTCTGTTATATTGGCCTTTATCATGAACCACTCCTTTGAAAAATGCTGTCTTGATCAGGGAAATTTATGGCTATAATAGCCTGATAAGAAAGGTTCGTCAAGCCATTTATGAATCCCTGGCACTTGCAGATGTAATCTTCGATCCATTCTCTGACACACTGGTGGTTTTGCCTTTGGACCGAGCAAATTTGTTGATGAAAAGGGCCTTACCCGGAAACTGTACAGAGCTAGTAAGTGATTGATCAAGGTGTCTCATGATCCAAAGGGCCAAAATAACAACTTGGACCAACAGTAAAACCTGCACGCCTGGCTGCCAGGATGAGCCTATTGCCAACCTTACTACTATGTGAATGGGGTCAGCCCTTGACAGGCTGTTGCCCAAGGGAAAAGGGATTTCGGCAACAGCCTATTGACTTGGGACAATTGAGCCCTGATCGCTTCCACCCTTTTTCTTGCTAATCTGTAGTGGATCTTCCTCCGCCCATTGCCGCAAGGGTTTACGTGGCAAAAGACTCCTTTATATTCAATGGGCAATAACCTTGCCATGCTTGCTTTCGAGCTCAGGTAAATCGTCGAAAGCCAAGAATGTCCTCAGTCAAGGGCTGCCCCCGGTCCCCGGATTCAAAAGAGAAATGCTGACAATTGATACTTCGCTCCAAATTATCACAAATAATTTGACCTAAAGGAAAAATTATCAGGATATAAGGCACC
>DAOVRY010000304.1 GCA_030633645.1 Pseudomonadota bacterium
CCTCATGAGTAACCTTCTCGGCAGGCATGGCCATGTCCCCTTCATTTTCGCGTGACTCGCCATCAACGATGATGATAAACTTGCCTGCCCTTATATCTTCAATTGCTTTTTCCTACTATCTTTTCTCCGAAAAAGGAGTTTGTATCCTTTTTTTGGCAGCGTTTTCACTTCTTAAAGACCAAGAAGCCTTTTATCAATAGAAGAAAGGAGTAGTATGATGAAGATCGGATGGATTGGTACCGGTATCATGGGCGGGTCAATGGCCGGTCATTTGCAGGCGGCTGGACATGAACTTTATATCTTTAACCGTACCAGAGGCAAGGCAGAATCCTTGCTCAACAGCGGGGCCCATTGGTGTGAATCCCCGGCTGAAGTTGCAGCTATCGCTGAAATCGTATTCACCATGGTTGCCTTTCCTGCCGATGTAGAAGAAGTTTACCTGGGAGAAAACGGAATCTTTTCTATTGAGGGTTCCTGCCGTATTCTTGTAGATATGACCACCAGTCGACCTAGTTTGGCACAAACCATCGCAAGGACTGCTGAAGAACGGAGTATTAACAGTCTTGATGCTCCTGTGTCAGGCGGCGATATTGGTGCTCGGAATGCAACCCTTGCCATTATGGTGGGGGGAGGCAAAGAGATCTTTGATACAGTTCTCCCGTTGTTTCAATTAATGGGACAGACCATCTCTTATATGGGAGGTTCGGGAGCAGGACAGCACACAAAAATGTGCAACCAGATCCTTGTTGCTGGAACCATGATTGGGGTGTGTGAGTCCCTGCTATATGCGGATAAGGCCGGTCTTGATCAACAGGCCGTAATCGATATCATCGGTAAAGGTGCAGCCTCTTGTTGGTCTATTAACAACTTAGGGCCGCGCATAGTATCCGGAAACTATGAGCCTGGTTTTGTTGTGGAGCATTTCATCAAAGATATGGGCATTGCACTGCAGGAGGCTGATGGAGTTGGCCTGTCATTACCAGGATTAGCCCTGGTCCATAAACTGTACCTTGAGGTCAAGGCACAGGGACACGGTCGTTTAGGGACCCATGCACTTATGCTTGCCTTGAAGGCCCTTAATGAGAATCCTGAGAAAAAGATTCCTGGTGAAACAAACGCGTAGGACTTCAACGATACGCTTATACCTTAAGGATGTCATGCTCTAATGGAGTTAGGATATCGTAGCCATCCTGGGTGACAACCACCGTATTTTCTAATCCTACTGAGCCCTCTCCAGGAAAGACGATCTTTGGCTCTATAGCAAAGGTCATCCCTTCTTCCAGAGGGTAGGAGTGGCCCTGGGAAAGGAAGGGAAATTCATTGAGTTCCAGGCCAATACCGTGGCCAATAAAACGGGTCTGAAGTCCGGGAGGCCCTAAGTAACTATTTTTATATCCCAGTTTCTCTGCAAGCTGGAGAGTATGCTGAAAGATAGCCTCACAGTCTGTCCCAGGCCGTGTCTCTTCCAGGACGGCATCGTGGATCTCCTGGCATACCTTGTACGCGTCGATAAATTTATCTTCCATTTCCCCGATAGAAAACATACGGGTCTCATCCGCCTGATAACCATGGTAGCATGTTCCAAAGTCTACCAGGATTGGCTCATGGGCTTTCATGACCTTACGGCTTGCCCCTACAGGAAAGGCTGGCGAGAGCCCCAGTCCACCCATAGGGGAATCCGACTGGCTCACGATCCCTCCGCTGGAACCGCTCAGTACATGCCATGAATAGGCCTCATAGTTGAGGGATCTGACCCTGAGAATCCCTTCGTGGCCATACATTTTGGCCGCAGCTTCCAGAAGACCACCGAACTCGATCTCGGTCATCCCCTCTTTGAGCATCTCCCTACCTTTTTGGTACGTCTTTCTGCCAATTTCCCCCGCCATTTTCATGAGATCGATCTCAAAAGGGGATTTGATTTTTCGCGTGTCACGAATGATCAGGGAGGTATCCATGAACCTGGCACCTGGAAAGAGGCTCTCATATTTGAAGTAATCATTCACCGGAAGAACATCCAGCTCTAATCCAAGGGTTTGGGGGAGTCGGCCCCAGTGGTCTTGAATTAGGGAAGGCAGATCTCGAATAGACTTGAGTTCCACTACCTCTTCCAGCGGCGATTCCAGTCGTGCCCGCTCCACTTCCCTTTTGACCATAAGCAGTGGTTTTCCCTCTAACGGCACGAAGAGAATGCCATTCTGGGTACTCCCGGAAAGATAGTAATAATCCATTTTCTGCACTACCAGAAACGCCTCTATCCCTTTGTTTTTCATACCGCTTCTGAGTCTGGTCAGTCGGCCGGCTACCTCTTCCTTTGGAGTGTAGTGAAAACCCAGGGATGTGCTCAAGTCCTCTAATTCCAATTGTACCCAATCTTGGTAATTCATCGCCTCTCCTTTCATATTATTTCAGGTAATGCCCTGCTGGTACATAGGAATTGTGGCAATGGTGCAAGCATATCTATTTTGGTGTAATGAAGCGCACCGCTTTCGGTACTATATCAATGATAGCAGGCAATTGGCCAGGTTGCTCTCCGTCTACATCCAAAAGGACCTGTTGATCTGAGGAGGCCTCTACCCTC
>DAOVRY010000201.1 GCA_030633645.1 Pseudomonadota bacterium
ATTGACTTGGTGTAATCGCCATCTCCAAACTCTGACATACCTTTCGTCATCAGCTCTTCCGGCGACTTTTCCCTCTTTTTCCCCCCAAAGCCAAGGAAAGAGCAACCAGTAACAAAAAAAATCAACACCTGGATAAGAATAACTGTCTTTAGCAGATAAGTCAGATTGTGTCGCATCCACCATTCCTATGGTCTGTTAGCCTTATTCCATCAGCTTAAGCATGGACTTTTCAATATTTGCCTTTCCTACGGCACCAACAATGGTATCTTTCAACTCCCCATCCTTAAACAGAAGCAAGGTGGGAATGGCCCTGATACCATAACGGGTCGGGGTCTCGACATTCTCATCAACGTTCATCTTGGCTGCCTTGAACTTCCCATCATACTGCTTTGCAAGCTCCTCAATCCACGGACTTACCATGTGACAAGGTCCACACCACGGCGCCCACAAATCTACTATGACTGGAATCTCAGACTTAATGATTTCATCCTCAAAATTGCTATCACTTACCTGTAAAAGTTCGCTCACCTGTATTCCTCCTTTTCGCCCAATATTTTTACTCTGAAACCTAATATCACCGTCCCCCTTTGTCAACCCGAAAGAGGTTTTTTGCAAGAGCTTTTTCACATTGACTAATCCCGGCTTATGAATGAGAATAGAAGCGCTGATTACGCCTATGCCAACTCAATAAACTCCATGAACACAATAACAGCGAGGGCTTTCTGTGGCCAAGCAAAAAACAATATTTGTGTGTCAAAACTGTGGGTATAAGGCCCCAAAGTGGCTGGGCAGATGCCCTGATTGTAATGCATGGAACTCATTTGTTGAGGAATTGGCTGAAATCAGTCACCGGGACAGAGAGCGACGGCATTCCGCCTTAGATAAACCGCAAAGGATTGACACCGTTACCACAGATACCGAAACCCGGCACAAGACAGGGTTGCGTGAGTTTGATAGGACGCTCGGAGGCGGGCTTGTACCAGGGTCCCTGGTTCTGATCGGAGGAGACCCTGGTATTGGCAAATCTACCCTGATTCTGCAGATTGCACAGAGGCTCGCCCAACGCAGGCTGAAAACCCTCTATATCTCAGGTGAGGAATCGGTGCAACAGATAAAGATGAGGGCAAACCGGCTCTCCGCAAACTCCCCTGAGCTGTATTTATTGACCGGAACCTGTTTGGAGGATGTTATTGAAAGGCTTGAGGAGCTTGCCCCACGCATTGTGGTTATTGACTCTATCCAGACGATCTTTACTGAATCCCTCAGTTCTGCTCCAGGCTCAATCGGACAGGTCCGAGAGGTTACCAGCAGGCTCATGAACCTGGCAAAGACCTCTGGTATGGCAATATTTTTGATTGGGCACGTTACCAAAGACGGGGCAATTGCTGGCCCCAAGGTTTTGGAACACTTGGTAGATACGGTGCTCTATTTTGAGGGGGATGACTCCCATATGTATCGGATCCTGAGGGCTGTGAAGAACCGGTTTGGGCCTACCAACGAGATCGGGGTATTTGAGATGCTCGATAGTGGCTTGGAAGAGCTCCGTAATCCCTCAAATATTTTCCTTGAAGAGCGGGACAGCGATGTAAGCGGCTCTATTGTTATCTCCTGTATGGAAGGTTCCAGACCGCTCCTCGTAGAAATGCAGGCCCTCGTTTGTAATAGCTACCTTGCCATGCCGCGGAGGACTACCATTGGCGTTGACCCCAACAGGGTGAGTGTGCTCATTGCAGTATTGGCCAAGCGAGGAGGAGTGGCCCTCTCTGACAAGGATATATTCATTAATGTGGCTGGTGGGATAAAGATTTACGAACCTGCTATCGATCTTGGAATCATTGCTACCGCTGCCTCAAGCTTTCTGAATAAGCCGATCCCGCGGAACACCGTTACCTTTGGTGAGGTGGGCCTATCTGGTGAAATCAGGGGGGTCAGCCACACTGAGCTCAGACTGAAAGAGGCAGTAAAACTGGGGTTTTCACGCTGTTTGCTTTCAAAAAAGAGCTTAAAAACCTTGAAAGGCAAAATCGATGTGGAGCTCATCGGCGTCTCATCAGTAACGGAGCTGCTGGAGGTGTTGTTTACATGATGTCAGTGGTCCGTGGTCAGTTATCCGTGGCCTTTTGTGCAATCTAATAATCCGGTATGAGCTATCAGTTACTTGATGTGGGATGTGGGATTATTTCTATCTCTCACAGAGCACGCGGAGCCACAGAGTCTTCGCGTAGGCCTTTTTTCATGTAACAATTTAATTAAAAGAACACCTTTGCGATCTCTGCGAGCTCGAGCGACCCTGAGCCGGGTCGAAGGGGAAGCGCGCGAGAGATCCTCTGATCAGCCATGTTGAACGTCAACGAAATCTTTTACAGCATCCAGGGAGAAAGCACATTCGCCGGGTGGCCGTGCGTATTCATCAGGCTCACCGGGTGCAACCTGCGGTGCCGGTATTGTGATACCAAGTATGCCTATGAACAAGGAGACCGTATGTCTCTCCATCATATACTTGGCACTGTAATGGGATTCAACTGTAACCTGGTAGAGGTCACGGGCGGTGAACCCCTTATCCAGCGTGAGACACCTGATCTGATAACGGCACTTATCAAGAATCGCTACACCGTTCTCGTTGAAACCAACGGCACCCAGGATATCAGTACGCTGCACAAAAAATGCATCCGGATCGTGGATATTAAGTGTCCGTCAAGTGGAATGAAACAAGAGACCTTATGGAAAAACCTAGATTACCTGGTTTCCTACGATCAGTTGAAATTTGTTATTGCTGACCGGGAGGATTACCTCTATGCAAAAACCGTACTGGATAATCCGGCCATAAGGAGGAGAAAAAAACTGGTGGTCAACTTTTCCCCGGTATTTAATGAGATGGACCTCAAAGAGTTGGCCAGCTGGATACTACAGGATCATTTGCGGGTGAGATTTCACATCCAACTGCACAAATATATCTGGGGAGAGCACGTAAGAGGAGTTTGAGATGGGCAAGAGAGTCGTTGTGCTCGTCAGTGGCGGCCTTGACAGCACAACCATTATGGCCATCATGAAACATGAGGGGTATGATATTTATGCTCTCTCTTTTGATTATGGACAGCGGCACAAGCTCGAGCTTGAAGCAGCCCAGGTGATTGCAAACTATTTTGGGGCAAAAAGACACCTCATCCTTCGCCTGGATCTGGACGCTATTGGGGGCTCTGCCCTCACCGAAAGCATTCCCATCCCTCAAGGCAGAGACCTAACAGAGATCAGCTCAATAGGCATACCCATTACCTATGTTCCCGCACGAAATACCATCTTTTTAGCATATGCCCTTGCCTGGGCAGAGGTTCTGGATGCAACCGATATATTTATCGGTGTTAATGCCATTGATTTTTCCGGCTACCCTGATTGCAGACCTGAATTTATCGAATCCTTTCAAACCATGGCGAATCTTGCAACAAAGGCAGGTGTTGAGGGAAAAGGGATAACAATTCATGCACCTCTCATGCACATGACCAAGGGGGAGATCATAAAAAAAGGGATATCCCTGGGTGTAGATTATGCAATGACCCGTAGCTGTTACAATCCTGGTAAAGATGGCACCCCCTGCGGGGAATGCGACAGTTGCCTTTTACGCAAGAAAGG
>DAOVRY010000166.1 GCA_030633645.1 Pseudomonadota bacterium
ACGGGCTGTTGCCCGAACGGAAAACTCTTTGAGCGGTCATTAAAACGTTTTTTGCAAACAAATCTTGGCGAAGTGGAAGATAAGCGGTGTCAACTGTTTGAGCCCTAAAGGCGAGTTTTGACATCGCCTGGAGCGAGCCTTAGATTTATCAAAAAACGTTTTAGACCAAGCGAAAAGGGATTTGGGCAACAGCCTGTTTAAGTTTGACTATGACGTGGCCCTGACGTCAGGATAACTGAAAGTAATGACACGCAAATGGGCACAGTGACATTCTTAAAAACCTCTTTCATGTAGTGCCCTTGTGCCCATTAATTTCAAAGTAATGTATCTCAACCCTCAGACATGATACTCTTTTTTAAGGCATCTATCTCCTCCCTGATAATCCTTTCAGCCACTTCAGGAATAACCTTTCTGGCCACCCTTTCTAAAACATCGCCTACCACCTTTGTCAATAAGGCCTCAATCCTCTCTTCCGAAATTGGCAAAGCTCCCTCTTTTGCCACTTCTTCCTTCAACTCAACCATCCCCTCAACAGGACGCATTCCAGTCAAAATCTCCTCGGCGGGTTCCTCTATCTCTGGACCCTCACCCGTTTCCTCTGCAAATGACTCTTCTGACTCTTGCACTTCATCTTCAGAAATTAATTCCTCCAGCCCCTCATCCAACTTAATCTCTTCTTCCAGATCTAAAAAGGGTTCCTCTGGCCCCTCTTCAAGAGCCCCCTCCATCTTTTCCATGAGCACTGTGTCTTCACCAATTTCTTCCGCTTTACCGGATGGATGATCAGGGACAGGGCCAATGTCCGCAGCTACCTCATCGACTACTTCTGTTAACTCAATCTCTTCCGCGAAATCGGCCTCCTCTTCCGCCTCGGATAACTGTGCCTGCTTTTCTCCGCCTTCTTCCTCCTCTAGTATCAGCTCTGCCAGGCCTTCTATATCGCCTTCAACCGCTTCGGGTTCCTTCTCCTTGGCAACTACATCAGTAAGCTCTATGATTTCTTCTTCATTCTCAGATTCAGATTCAGTCTCTTGCTTTCCTTCCTCCTCACCTAACAGATCCTCATCGAAGTCGAAATCCAGGAGATCTTCATCCTCACCGTCACCGACATTTTTTGATATGTCATCGTCCTTTGCCATGATCATCCCCCTATTTATGATCATTTATTATAATATGTATTTATTGTTAACATATATCGGCAAGTACTGTCAATGTCTTTAGACATGCCTTTAGAAGACGCACTACTTCAGCACGTTTCAGTATACCTCCCGTGGATTGCGACCGGATAAGTGAAAAGACCCTTACGTCTTCGTCAAGTCATAGCGGCCAGCAGAAATAATGCTATCAGCAATCGCTCTCCTCAAGACAATCGTGTTTGCTGGGGTGAAGCGTGCGAATTTTTTTACACCCATAAGCTGGGTCCTCAGCTCTTCACCCTCACTGATAGCAGCAAAAACCTGTCTGGCCATTAAATCCACCCGCGGAAATGAATCATTGATATACACCTGGGTAGCGGCAGTGTGAATCTTGGACTTCTCTTCACCATCTTTTTGGATTTTTTTCAAGGTTCTCAGAAGAGCGCTCTCCATAGCAAAGATCTCGATAATCATATCGGCTATCAGGGCAACAACTTCCTGCTCATTTGCAAGTTTATCCATATATTTCTGGGTTGCCGCACCAGCAGCCAAGAGGCCCATTTTCTTTGAATTTCCAACCATCTTTTGCTCTCTCTCAAGGATCCCCTCTTCTTCACCCATGGCCGGCCGGTAGCTCATAAGCTCTTCGGTGACTTTTTTTACTGCCTCAAGGAAGCGAAGCTCCCCCTTCATGGCCGCCTTCATGAGCATGTCCACTATTAACAGACGGTTAATCTCATTGGTTCCTTCCCAGATCCGGTTGATCCTTGAATCCCTGTAGGCACTCTCTACCTTGTTGTCCATAATATACCCATAACCACCCATGATCTGTACACATTCATCTGCAACATAATCCAGCATCTCCGAACCGAAATTCTTATTTATGGAGCACTCTAAGGCGTATCTTCTGAGGGCCTCGCCAGTTTTTTTGCCTGCATCCTCTTTAGTGGGATCGATTCCCTCTAAAGCCATATCAAGCAGACCCGCAGTCCGATAGACCATACTCTCCGTAACATACGTCTTGATAACCATCTCAGCAATCTTATGCTTTATCAGGCCAAAGTCGGAAATAGGTCTCCCGAACTGGACTCTGTTCTTGGCGTATTTGACGCCTTCGGCAATCAGAAGCTTGGCTCCCCCAACCGTGCCAGGACCCAACTTGTATCTGCCGATATTTAAGGTATTGAGGGCCACCACATGGCCACGGCCGATTTCTCCCAAAACATTTTCCACCGGCACTTTGACATCCGTATAGATGACAGACCGCGTAGAACTGCCATGGACTCCCATCTTTTTCTCTTCCTCGTCCACTGAAACACCATCCCAAGCATTCTCTACAATAAAAGCGGTAAACTTTGTTCCATCAACTTGGGCATAGGTGAGGAAGAGATCAGCAAAACCGGCATTAGTGATGAACTGCTTCTGTCCATTCAAGATGTAATATTTTCCATCATCGGATAGAACTGCCGTTGTTTCTGCGGTCAGCGCATCGGAACCGTGTTCGGGCTCTGTCAGGCCAAAGGCACCGATCATCTCACCAGCGCACAATTTTTCGAGATATTTTGCCTTCTGATCCGGAGATCCGAAAAACACGATAGGGAGACTCCCAATACCTGTTTGCACTCCAAAGGATATATCGAATCCGGATATTCCCCGGGTGAGTCTCTCAGTAACCAGGACAGTACTAATATGATCCAGTTCCGAGCCTCCATAGATCTCTGGAATATCTGCGGAGAGGAAACCGAGATCCCCTGCCTTCCGTAACAGGGTCTTTATCAATTCAGGGTTAAGCTCCTCAAGCTCTTCCCTTCGGGGGTCAATCTCACCCAAGGCGAATTCCTCAGCTGATTTACCGATGAGACGATGTTCGTTGGTGAAATCCTCCGGAGTGAATATCTCCTCCGGTAGAGCGTCGGTTATCAAGAACTCCCCACCTTTAAAAAGTTTTTCCTTGGCCATGTTCATCACTCCTCTTTTAATTAATAGTCCTCTATCTCAAAGATCGCAGCGGCTCCCATGCCAAACCCGATACACATGGAGACTAGTCCCCATCGGAGCCCCCTCTCTTGCATTTCATAGATCAGTTGTGTGGTCAATTTTGCACCGGTGCAACCCAGAGGGTGTCCCAGTGCAATGGCACCACCATTCACATTGGTAATCTCTTCATTGATTCCGAGCTCTCTAATACAATAGATAGCCTGTGCTGCAAAGGCCTCGTTCAGCTCAATCAACTCCATCTGATCGAGGGTCATACCCGCGACCCTCATTAGTTTTGGAATCGCCACTGAAGGTCCTAGCCCCATGTATTCGGGCGGGCATCCCTCGACCACATGGTACCGAAAGGTAGCCATGGGTCTCAAACCGAGTTCTCCGGCCTTTTCCTTGGACATCAGCACAACCCCTGCACTTGCATCACTGGTCTGCGAAGAATTGCCGGCTGTCACGGTTCCGGTTGCCCTAAAGGCCGGGGGAATCTTTGAAATACCCTCCTTGGTAGTGCCAGGCCGCATGCCCTCGTCTGTGTCAAAGATAATCTCTTCATACTCAAAATGTCCGGTGGCCAACTGTTTTTGCCTCTTGACCTTCAGAGGAACAATCTGAGTCTTGAAGCGACCTGCTCTAATAGCTGCCTCAGCCTTCTGCTGGCTCCTGGCCCCGAATTCATCCTGTTCATCCCGGCTGATCTTATACCGTTCGGCCACATTCTCAGCAGTCAACCCCATCCCCGTAAAGGCTCCCGGTCGTAATTCTACGAGTGCCGGATTCGGATACATCATGCTCCCGCCCATGGGAATCTGGCTCATACTCTCCACGCCACCGCTGATCACCACATCAGCGTATCCACACATGATTTTTTCGGC
>DAOVRY010000006.1 GCA_030633645.1 Pseudomonadota bacterium
GTTTTTCTTAATTATAGCAAAAGCCCGCCGTGAGTTATCTATGAACACGGCCCTTTTGGCCCCCCTGCTAAGGCATTCTATCCCCAGGCTCCCTGTGCCGGCAAAAAGGTCCAATACGGCAAGACCAGTGAGTGTCTGGCCCAGAATGTTGAAGATAGAATTCCGTACCATATCTGCGGTAGGTCTGATATGAGGCCCCTTAATTTTTATCAGCCGGTGGCCCTTTACCATACCGCCTGTTACTCTCATGATTTGCTTTCTAAACTCTTCTCACTATTCTTTGATGAGGAAACGATCAAAGGACTCGGCCTTTTTGCCTCTCCACGAAGCATGTGATAGAGCTTTAGTGCAGGGCCAGAAAAAACATACACGGAAGAAAAAAGGAACAACATCAAAGCAGGCTTATAAGCCACAACAACAAAAACAAGGATAAGCGCTACCAGGACATTAAAGGGTTTTTGCTTCAAAAGTTCAATCTCTTTGAAACTCAAATAGTCGATCGTGCTTACCATGAGGAATGATAAGAGGTAAATAGTGGTTATGATCAAAATGCGTAGATTTTCATTCAGCCCTCCCAAGGAATTACTGAAAAGAACGGCGGTGGCAATCAAGATAGCTGCTCCAGGTATGGGTAAGCCTTTGAAGTGCCGAGATTCGATGTTGGCTTTTTGAACATTGAACCGAGCCAGCCTCAAGGCACCGCAGATAATGTACAGAAATACGGCGAGCCAGCCAAATCTCCCAAATGGTTTTAAGGCCCACTCAAAAACCAGTAGTCCAGGAGCCACACCGAAGGCAACCAGATCCGACAGAGAGTCATACTCGGTACCAAATTGACTCGTTGTATTAGTAAAGCGAGCAATTTTCCCATCTAATCCATCGAGTATGAAAGAGATACAGATGGCAATTGCTGCTGCGTCATAGCGTGCCTGCGTAGCAGCGATTATGGCATAAAATCCCCCAAAGAGGCTGCAGGAGGTAAACAGATTAGGGAGGATGTAAATTCCCTTCTTATTCCTTTTTTTTGATCTGTTTTTCATTTTCACTCTAACGAAGGTATCCTATAACTGTCTGACCGGCTTTAACTTTTTCCCCTTTCCGAACAGTGATGGTACTGTCAGGTGGAAGATACACTTCGAGTCGTGAGCCGAACCTAATGAGACCAAATCTCTGACCTGCTCTTACGTAGTCTCCTGCTTTCACCCAACAGACGATCCTCCTGGCAATAAGACCAGCGACCTGAACCAGGACAATCTTTTCCCTCTTGTCTGTTTCTAACATTACTATATTATTCTCATTATAGAGAGAGGCCTTATCCAAATTGGCCGAAAAGAATTTACCAGGGTGATAGGTTAGTTGACTAATCCTCCCTCCAATAGGGATCCGATTAATATGGGCATTAAAAAGTGACATGAAGATACTTAACTTTATCGCTGTATCTTTAAAACGATTATCTCCGTTAGTAAGCTTCTCTATTGCTATTATCTTGCCGTCTGCTGGCGTCAGAACAGCCTTTTCGCTATTCACAAGGTTTCTCTGTGGGTCACGGAAGAAAAAGATGATGAATAAGGTTAGCACACCGAGAGGAATGGCCAGGACCAGCAGATCTAAGATGAGAAAGGCATAAGTTAATCCTATTCCAATAAGTATAAAAGGAATTCCCTCCCAGGCAATCGGTAGTTTATTGTCTATCTTTTTTGTTTCCAATCTAAGTCTCTGGAAAATTTAATCTTATTTCTCACTAGCGTTTAATACAAATTTAGGTATTTGTCAATATGACATATGCACCTTGCATATGTACCTCTTAAAAAAATGCCAAAGCTCAAAAATGAGGTTTCGGCATCTGTGATCTGGATTTCCTGCGAGGTGTACGTATGTCGGCTCCTCTCAGATAGATTGGAACGAGCTCACCTGAGTTGTCTGATTCTCCTTTCTGAAGTCTTTTGAGTCCCAGAATGCCAAGGGATGAGGCCTTAAGGTTCCAGAGATTTGCAGGCGCCAGCACCGTTTTTCCCTTCACCTGGTGTTTCAGCACGGGCCCTTGGTGAGAGAGATCATTTCCTATGAAAACTGTTTTATTGCTAATTATACTACCAATCTCACTCGTCTTCAGACAGGTATCTTCCCTCAGTCTCAACAACTGACCAGGCGCACTCCATCTAAACAGGGCGGTAAACACCTCACCTTTCCGTGAACCTACCAACGGGCATATATCTTCCTTGAGAAACGGCAGTTGGCTGGCCATAGCTGCTAAGGTGGGCACACCAATTATTGGTATGGCGAGCGATTCTGAGAGTCCCTTGGCAACAGACAAACCTATTCGAATGCCAGTAAAGCTTCCTGGTCCCAAGGCAACGATTACACCGTCCAGTTCTTGAGGGCTCAGGCCTACCTTTGTAAGCAGGTCGTCAAGGGATGGCATGAGATTGTTGAAGCGAGTTGACCCCGAGGGAAGGATGTATTCACCGAGGAGGATTTCATCCTTCATTGCTGCCAGGCTGTACTGGGTGGTTGAGGTATTTATGGAAAGGATATTCAATTGTCGATTTTCGATTGACTATTTTCTATTGAAGATTTTAAATCTTCAATCTTCAATTTTCAATCTTCACTTACTTAGTGAATATTCGTGCCAGATCATTGTAGAACACAAAGACCATCAATACTAAAAGAACGAAAATGCCTATTTTTTGGGCCATTTCCCTTTTCTTAATGCTTATGGGCTTCCCAATGATAAGCTCTATCAGCAGGAAGAGGATCATACCGCCGTCCAAAACTGGAATGGGAAGAAGATTTAAGAGGGCGAGATTTATGCTGATAATAGCCATAAATGGAACAAGGTAGCTTATGTTCTCCCTGGCAATGTCACCAGTCAGCTGTCCGATCATGATGGGCCCGCCCAGAGTTTTAAGGGGGACAACACCCTGAAACAGCTTGACAATTGTCAAAACTGTCAGAGCTGTTACCTCCCAGGTCTTTTCTGCTGCCTTCCCCAGTGCGTGCAAAGGGGTTAGCCTTAGTTTGTCTATGCTCCCGCTGGCCACGATCCCTATGAGGGGTGATTGTATTTCTTCTCCAAAGATGTTTTTAACTGTTTCCATTTCGGGAACAACCGTAGTTGAGATCCTCTGATTCCCTCTTATAATTACCATGGTTAATCCCTTTTCCGAACTCTTTTGGATAAGTTTCTTGATATCGCTCCATTCATCGATTTTTCTGTCTTCGACATATTCAATGATATCACCTTTCAGGAGTCCGGCCTTATGTGCAGGTGAGTTAGGCCTTACCTGGCCAACTTCGGCGGTCATGACAGGATAACCTGATATGAGGTAAAGCCCACAAAAAAGAAGGAAGGCTAAGAGGAAATTAAAGAGAGGACCAGCTGCGGCAATGGCAATCCTATTGAGCACCGGCTGCGCAGAGAAGGATCGATGTGCTTGTTCTGGCGACACTTCCTCCTCATCACCTTCTCCCAAAAGTTTAACGTAACCGCCAAGGGGAAAGGCCGAGATTACATACTCGGTTTCTCCTACCTTTTTCCCGATGAGTCTGGGCCCAAAGCCTAGGGAAAACTTATGAACCATAACCTTGAAGGTCTTGGCCAATAGGAAGTGCCCGAATTCATGGAAACTAATTAAGATGCCAAGCACAATTATGAATGGAATTATATAATATAAAAAGGTAGTCATAGAGGTCAGATACCCACCATCTGTTCTAAGATTTTTTTGGCCGTTGATTGTGCCCATCGATCTGCCTCCAGGGCCTGATCGATAGTGTCTATCGGAAAAACCTCGTGTCTTTCCATTGTTTTTTCAACGAGTTGAGGGATCTCCAAGAAACCAATCCTTCCTTGCAAAAAGGCATTGACAGCTATTTCGTTGGCGCCACTAAGTACGGCTGGCATACTGTGCCCTATCTTACCGGCAGTCAGGGCCAGGTCCAGACATCTGAATCTCTTTTTATCAGGTTGTTCAAAACTCAGTTTTCCGATGCTCAAAAGATCCAAGGATGACGATTCTCCGTGAAGATGTCTCGGATAGGAGAGGGCGTAGGATATTGGGATCCTCATGTCTGGACAGGCCAGTTGGGCGATAATAGAGCCGTCTACATACTCAACCATGGAATGGATGATGCTCTGCGGATGGAGAAGGATTTCTATTTGATCTATATCTACATTGAAAAGCCATTTTGCCTCCATTGCCTCAATCCCCTTGTTCATCATCGTTGCTGAGTCTATGGTTATTTTGCGTCCCATTTTCCATTTCGGGTGTTCTAATGCCTGCTCGGGGGTAACCTTGGACAAGCGGTCGATAGAAAAATCTTTGAACGGTCCGCCAGATCCTGTCAAGATAATTTTCCTGAGATCCTCTCTCATGTGTCCTTGGATAGACTGCTGTATTGCACTGTGTTCACTGTCAATGGGGATTATGTGTGCATCTGCCTTTTGCGATTCGGTCATCAGTAAAGATCCTGCTATTACCAATGTCTCCTTATTAGCTAAAGCAACATCCTTGCCTGCGGTTATGGCTGAATATGTTGGAAGGAGTCCAGATGATCCGGTCATTGCTGCGATCGCCATATCCACCTCTGAGAGGGTCGCTATTTCCACATAGCCTTTCGTTCCGGATAAGATCTCTGTGTTTGGCTGGTTGTTGAGCCTGATTTTCAGCTCCTTGGCAAGATCAGAATTAATAACTGCTGCAAAAGGCGGTTTGAATTCCCTTATTTGTTCGGCAAGGAGATCTATGTTTCTTCCTGCGCCGAGCGCTATTATGCGGTATCGATCCAGATTTCCCCGAATAACCTTGAGGGAATTAATTCCAATATAACCAGTGGAACCCAGAAGGCATATGTTTTTCAAAACCAAGTAGCTCCTTATTTTGTAATTTGTTGGTATCGTTCAAAAGTGTTGACATGAACCATAGCGAGTAGCCGTTCACGTTCGAAAGGAGGTGATGGCTGTTTTTGAAAGGCGATATCTCAAAAAAAATTCCACCTGGTCTTGCAGTGGTCAAATATGTGGGGTTTACACTTCCGAAGCTCTGGGAGTCTTGTCCTTGCTCGTCTAAACCCCACATATTTGACTACCTCCCTTGAGGCTTATAGATAGCGCCTTGAGAAAATTGGCATGACCGGATAGAGGTAATACTGTACACGTTCTCTAGCAAATATACCACTAAGCAAACACTTTTGAACGATACTAATTTGTTACGTTCCTTGGGTGAAGTCAGAACCCGATACACTCAATAGACCCGACAAACCTCAGTAGCTTGAATAAAGGTAGAGAACGGGGATTGCAAAGAGTAGACTATCTATTCTATCGAGTATCCCTCCATGGCCCGGCAAAACCGTGCCGCTATCCTTTACATTGGATATTCTTTTGAGCAAGGATTCTGCTAGGTCGCCAACCTGTCCGCTGATTCCTATTACTATACCTAATACCATAATGGATATAAGAGATAAAGAGGGAAAGAATAACAGGCCGAAGATGCCGGCACTCAGTACGTTTGCCAACAAACCTCCTACGGTACCCTCCCAGGTTTTTCCTGGGCTTATCTGGGTGAGTTTATGCTTGCCCAAGTACGTTCCAACATAAAAGGAGGTGGTGTCGCCAGCGAAAATAACGGCCAAGATAAAGAAAATCCATATTTTGCCCTGATCCAGCTGCGCAATTAGCAGAAAAAAGATCAAGGGCAGGCAGATATAAAATGGTCCAATAATGGTCTGTGCGAAATCAGTGCTGTTGGGATAATTCTTCTCATTGCTGAGCAGAAAGAATGCTAAGGGGAACATAACAAAAAGGGGGAGTATAGCTACAAAGAAGAGGCCTTTATAGAGGAGTGAGCAAAACAGCAAAATGGTCAACATATAGGTAAGGAGCACGATTGTTTTTGTTGCCCGAGGTCCCAGCATTGCATAGAATTCATATAAACCTCGTAACGCTACCACCAGGACCACCATGGTTAAGACCCAGAAAGGAGCAAACCAAATGATTCCAGTCAGTAACGGCACTGCAATAAAGGCTGTTATCAGCCTCTTCATGTGGGCGGTCATATATTCTTTCCCTTTTTTACTCGGAGTGAATGGTTTGTTCTCCGGTGGTCCCGAAACGTCGTTCCCGTTTCTGGTAGTCGAGAAGGGCCTCAAGGTATCTCTCCTTGCGGAAATCTGGCCAGAGCGTAGGGGTAATAAAGATTTCCGTATAGGCTAGCTGCCATAGAAGAAAGTTGCTGATCCTATATTCCCCACTTGTCCTGATGAGTAAATCCGGATCAGGGGTATCAGCAGTATAAAGATACTCACTCAGACGCTCCTCTGTGATCCGGTTAACCTGTAGAGTTCCTTTTTCAATGTCACTCAGCATGTCTTTCACTGCCCGGACGATTTCCTGTCTCCCTCCATAACTCAGGGCAAGGGTTAAGGTCATCTCTGTATTGTGCTCAGTTTTTTCTATTGTTTGCCACAGGGTCCTTTGAACCTCTGGAGGAAGTTTTTCTGCTTGCCCGATACAGGCGAGCCGAATACCAGTATCCAGCATCTCCTTCAGTTCACTCTTGAGATAGCGGTTCAAAAGACGCATTAAGACCTTTACCTCATAGGAAGGCCTTTTCCAGTTTTCCTCGCTAAAGGCATAGAGGGTGAGCCACTTTATGCCGAGTTCACGGCTGGTTCGGACAATATTCCGTACCGATTCCACGCCCTTTTGGTGACCGGCAATCCTGGTCAGGCCTCTTCTCTTTGCCCACCGGCCGTTACCATCCATTATAATGGCGACATGTCGGGGTAGTTTATCTGGATCTAATCGTTCCATATGCGAGGGTTAGTGTAAGAATATGAGAGGGCATGGTGTCTGAGTGGTAGTTCGTATCAAAATTCGAGTATTTCCTTTTCTTTTTCTGTTTCGATGCTATCTATTTTTTCAATGAACTCATCGGTAGTCTCTTGCACCTTATCTTGGTACTTGTACATCTCGTCCTCAGAGATTTCGCTCTCTTTTTTTAAGTCCTTTAACAACTCATTGGCCTCACGCCGGTGATTCCTGATGATTATTTTGCTCTCCTCGGCTGTTTTTTTTGCCACCTTCGCAAGCTCTTTCCGTCTCTCCTCGGTCAGGGGAGGTATTGAGATCCTGATCAGTTTGCCATCATTCATAGGTGTCAGTCCAAGTCCGCATTTCAGTATGGCCTTCTCAATGTCTCCTATGATGGATTGATCCCAGGGCTGGACAATCAGGAGCCTGCTTTCCGGGCTGCTCATAGAGGCTGTTTGATTTAAGAGCATCTGTGTTCCATAACATTCGACCATTATGCCTTCAAGGATGGATGTCGATGCCCTCCCAGTTCTCATCTTCTTGAATTCTCGATCGAGGGCCTGAACCGTTTTTTTCATTTTCTTGCTCATCTCAGATAAGATCTCATCTTTCATCGCCTTCTCCTGCTATGAGAGTTCCAACGCTCTGCCCAGAGACAATCCTTTTGATATTTCCCTTTTTGCCCATATTAAAAACGATAATTGGAATGTGCTGTTCCATAGCCATAGATATGGCAGTCAGGTCAATTACTGCGAGCCTGTTTCTTAATACCTGGTCGTAACTGATCTTACGAAACAGCTTGGCACCTGGCTCCATGACTGGGTCCCGGTCATAAACACCATCAACTTGAGTAGCCTTGAGAATAACTTGTGCATTTATTTCGGTGGCCCGGAGAGTGGCTGCAGTATCGGTGGTGAAGAAAGGGTTTCCAGTGCCACCTGCAAAGATTACAATTCTCCCTTGATCCAAGTGTTTGAGTGCTTTGTTTCTATCAAATGGTTCAACCGCTTTGTCTACGGCAAGTGCGGTCATTGCTGTTGCAGGTGTGCCCGTTGCGCCGAGAACCTCACGCAGGGCAAGTGCATTGATAACCGTAGCCAGCATCCCCATATAATCTGCAGTTACCCTGCCGATGCCATACTCAGATGATTCTATTCCTCTGAAAATATTGCCACCTCCGATTACAATACCTATTTGTGCGCCAACCCGGTGAGCTGACTGAATGTCAGAAGCAATATGCTTGAGGGTTGGAGGATTTATCCCACTATTCCTGTCTCCCATAAGGGATTCACCGCTCAGTTTCAATAAGATCCTCTTAAAACGCAGGCCACTGCGAGCTATCGGCATTCTTTTACCCAATTGTTATGGAGGTTAAAGCGCATCCCTCTCAGACCTTCTGGACCATCAGTCATTCCTTCTAACAGGCTATTGCCCAAACCATAATCCCTTTGAGGTGTTACTAAAACGTTTTTTACCAATCCCGCTGGATAGCTGGACTCGAGTCCCGCCCGGCGGGATCAAAAAACGTTTTAGACCCAGTGAAAAGGGATTTCGGCAACAGCCTGTTCTAAGTCCTGACCACTGGCCTCTGATAGGCGTTTGCATTATACTTTATCGTCAGTTTGTCCCAACTGAAACCTAACGAACCTCTTAATAATAATATTTTCACCGGTTTTAGCTTTCAGTTCATTGAGAATATCCTGAATAGTCAAATCAGGATCTCTAACGTAGGGTTGATTGAGCAGACACACATCTGTGAAGAATTTCTTTAGTTTCCCTTCAATAATTTTTTCCAAAACCTTTTCCGGTTTACCCGACTCAAGAGCCTGGGCACGGTATATCTCTTTCTCTCTTTCTACTGTATCTGGAGGGAGCTTCTCCGGAGAAATAGCTATTGGATTTGTCGCTGCTATGTGCATGGCCAGATTCTTGGTAAAACTGGTAAAATCCTCTGTTTTGGCACTGAAATCGGTTTCGCAATTCACCTCTACAAGAACACCAATTTTTCCGCCCATATGCACGTAGGCCTGGACTTGGCCCTCAGAGGCACTCCTCCCTTCTCTCTTTTGGGCCTTTGCTATACCCTTTTTCCGCAAGATGTCAACGGCCACGCTAATATCACTACCTGCTTCCTGAAGGGCATTTTTGCAAGCCATGATGCCCACACCAGTCTGTTCTCTCAGTTCCTTTACCAGCTCGCTCGATACTTTCAATGTGTCTTCTCCTTTTTATGATTCGACCCGATTCTCCTCTAAATCTTTCACTTCAGCGGATTTCGCAGTCTTCGGTTTTTTCGTAACGACGACAACGGGAGATCCTTCCTTTTGTTCTTCTGTTGGCTTGACTTCCTCTTCTGTGATTTTTTCCATCTCTTTTTCCTTGGTTTCAAGCTCTTCCTCAGCCCTCAGTTTTGCTTCTCTCTCATTGTGTCCCTCAATGCATGCATCAGCAATAATAGAGCTTAAAAGCCTGATGGACCTTATGGCATCATCGTTTCCAGGGATCAGATATTCAATATTTTCGGGGTCCCCGTTTGAATCAACAATAGCTATTATGGGGATTCCCAATATTTTTCCTTCGTTTATTGCAATGGCTTCCTTGCTTGTATCTACGATAAAGAGGGCAGAAGGACTTTCATCCATTTCCTTAATGCCGCCTAGGTTGGTTTCCAGCTTGGCCAATTCTTTTTCCATCTTTATTGTTTCTTTTTTTGTGTAGCGGCTGAAGCTCCCGTCTCTTTTCATCTCTTCGAGGTCTTTCAGCCTATTGATTCTTTGCTTTATGGTCTGAAAATTAGTAAGCGTACCGCCCAGCCATCTGTTATTCACGTAAAACATACCAGATCGCTCAGCCTCTTCCACAATTGAATCCTGAGCCTGTTTTTTGGTGCCCACAAAAAGAACGGTCCCGCCTTCGGATACCGTCCTTACAACAAAATTATACGCCTCCTTCAATAATCTGGCGGTATTTTGCAGATCCATAATATAGATTCCGTTTCTGGCGCCAAAGATATAGGGTTTCATTTTGGGATTCCATTTTCTGGTCTGATGCCCAAAATGAACTCCTGCTTCAAGTAAAAGCTTCATACTAATTTCGACCATAAAATTACTCCTCCTTCTTGTCAGGTTTTCCCCCGGCCAGGTACAGAACATAACATTCTTTTTCCAGAGACCAGAGGCAGTGCCAAATGTTTGTTTTACTTACCCTTTTTTTTTATTACGATCAAGGAAAAAATCCGCTACCTTGTCAGATATTTTGTAACCGTTCACTGGTTCAGGGTTCAGAGGTTGTGGGTTCACCGCAAATCTGAACCTGTGAACGCCTACGATATTTCTGAACGAAGATTGGCTGGGAGCAGCGGGGCGTCCATCGCGGTGAGCAGGCGTCGTCGTGAGCTCACCCGAACGAAAGGGGAAAACCATGGACGTGCTTGAACCCACTCAAGATTTTTATGGAGATTTAGAAGTAAACAGGGTAGGGATCACGAAGAATTTCAGTGTCAGATGGAAATTCAAGATTGACAACCGCAAGTTGACGATTGAAAACGGAAAAAATAGCCAATCGTCAACGGGCTGTTGCCCAAACGGAAATCCCTTTGAGCGGTCATTAAAACGTTTTTTGCCAACAAATCTCGGCGAAGCGCAAGATAAGCGATGTCAACTGTTTGAGCCCTAAAGGTGCGTTTTGACATCGCCTGGAGTCCCGCCAA
>DAOVRY010000183.1 GCA_030633645.1 Pseudomonadota bacterium
GTCAAGTGGATTATTGGTTTGATGATAGTGCAAACATCCATCACGATTGCCTTATTAAAATTATTCTGACCTTTTTCCAGAAAAGGCTCAAACTGATTCTCACCATCTTCAATCTTTCCGCCCAATTAACCACTCAACTATTTAACGACTTGACCGTTTTTCTGCTCCAAGTGGCTTAAACAGCAACGTCATAGCCGGGGCCAGGAAGAAGTCGGCCAGAAGCGCCCATATTATAGCGAAACCGGCCATCAATCCAAATTTGACCATACTCCCTTCAAAAAATGCAATGAAAAATCGAAACGAAAGGAGAATCGAAAATGCCGGTATCGGTTTTAACCAAGAAATGGCAAACTACCATTCCGAAAGATATACGGAATCTTTTGGGGCTTAAACCCAATGATAAAATCCTTTACCTGATTGAAGGTAAAAGGGTGGTTTTAAAACCCCTTAAAGGAAATATTCTTGATCTTAGGGGCAGCGTAACGACAAAAAGGAAGCCTATTGATTTTAAGAAGCTCAGAGACGATACCAAGAAAAAGATTGCCCGAAAAATTATTGAGGAGGCGCAATGAGATTTCTTGATACCAATATATTCATTAGATTCTTGACTAACGATATTCCCAAAAAAGCAGAAGCCTGTGAGAAAATCTTCAAAAAAGCTGTTGAAAAAAAACAGACCCTCTTTACTACTGATCTGGTAATTGCCGAAATTGTCTGGGTTTTGGAGTCGATTTATGAACTACAAAAGGAAGAAATTCAAGATAAGGTCGAAAAAATCTTGAATACCCCTAATTTGATCTGCCCTCATAAAGACCTGATCTTAAGCGCCCTCACTATATACAGCGAAAAGAACATCGATTATATAGATGCTTACAATACATTAATGCTAAGAGAGAAGGGTATAGAAGAACTTTACTCTTACGATAAGAACTATGACGGGATTGACTGGCTTACCAGATTGGAACCATAGAAGGGCTTTGAATTTAACTCCTTCTTTTCTTTCTCTTCTATGTCTAATAAGCTTTTACTGGGGGAGCATTCCCAGATTCTTACCAACAGCACTTCTATGGTCTTTGTCTCGTAAAATCCCCCCATCCCCCATTTAGTAAAGGGGGCGAGGGGGGATTTTACCCCGAGTTATCAAAGCGAGGGCGCTCTTGAGGCTGAAGCCGCCGTTTTTCCTGTTCCAAGGTCTTGAGGAGTTTGAGCTCAGAGACGGTCATCCCGCAGTCTGGGCCTTTTCACCGACAGGACATCTAAGATAGTCTGGTTTTCTGGAAAAATCCCTTGTCATTTCAGAGTATTGGTTTTCTAATCCATAACCTAAGAAAAAAAGCTTGACATCTATAAATGGAACATTGTATATGATTCTCAACAACAACTAAGTACTGAGTATATTGAAAAATAGCTGGCATTTCAAAACAACAACTGATCCATAAGATTCCGCGAAATTATTTCTATGATCTCTATTGCCAGCAACGGGGCTTTTGCCGAGTGCCCTCACGCTGAAGTTTGCAAACGATGTGGCCCTCAAATCGATGCATGAATTCAGAAACCCCCTGGTTGCTATTGGAGGGTTTTCAAGGCTCACCTCCAGCAGGGACTATCCCGAGCTAAACTGAAAGAATATACAAAGAATCATCTTTGAAGAATCCATAAGACTCAACAATGTACTATACATAGCGTCATTAATCGTTTTGCATGATAGACGATGGGAGATAATATATGTAGGGGCGGGCTTTATGCCCGCCAGCATCGCCATACGAATCAGGCTTGTCGGCCGGGTACCCGCCTGCCTCGCCTGAGCCACCCTCCTGCCAACCAGAGCGAGGCCCCCAGAGCGAGAGCGATGGCGGGCAGGTGAACCCCGCCCCTACGAAAGCATTTGAGACTGTCCGGTAGTTGGTGCGCAGACATTTATGTCGTTGTGTATAAAGGAAGTTTTGATCGATTTCAAAGCAAATATGGAGAGGGGGGACACACCATGCCAAACATTCTGATTGTAGATGACCAGCCTTGTGTTCAACAACTCCTTTCGGAAGAACTGATCCGGGAAGGGTATCGGGTGGCGAGTGTAGGTGATGCCAAATCGGTCAGGGAACACCTCATTTTTTTCCAACCGGATCTTGTCCTTTTGGATCTCTATCTAGACGGACCCGAGGGATTCGGGCTGTTGGAGGATATCAAGAGGCAATATCCCCACCTGCCCGTCATTATCGTGACCGCTTATGACGGCTATAGGGACGATCCCCGCCTGTCTCAGGCCGACGGCTACGTGGTGAAGAGCATTCACTTTGATGAACTCAAACTAAAGATAGCCCGTGTGCTCGCGCAGCAACGAGCCCTTCAGGCGACAGTGAAAGCAGAGCCAGATTGCCCGAAACTTAGTCTAGCCCATGGATTTTGACAGTACGAATGAACCAAACGGAGGCAGCTTAAGTCAGCTGATTTGGATGGATCGGCCAGTAATCTGCAACTCTGAGATGCGGGATCGCAAGATACTGTATCTGCCCAGCCTGCCTGCCCACCATTGCCGGGCATGCTGGTATATTCGCTGTCTGGTATGTGTGGCGATGGCAGGCGTTTCCGCAAAGTTAAACTAAAGCTGTTTCAAAAAACGCCATTTATAGGCGTGGGCAGTATATATTGATGTCGATTCCAAGAAAGGGACGACCTTCGGGATTTATCTGCTGGCGTCAAAAAAAAGTCTAGAAAGTTGTGAACACTGCTGAGCGATTCAGTAAGGGCATCCAAACGATTCTCCTGGTAGACGATGCAGAGTGTATCCGGGAAGTGGGCGGGGAGTGCTTGGAGGCAATGGGCTACCAGGTACTTTTAGCCAGGGACGGAAAAGAGGCCGTAGAGGTTTACAAGAGGAATCAGGATAACATAGATATCGTTCTTCTTGATATCGTTATGCCCAACATGGGTGGCGGTGAAGCCTACGACAGGATGAAAGAAATCAATCCAGGCATCAGGGTCCTGCTTTTGAGCGGATATGGCACAGACAGCCAGGTGACTGAGATATTGAAACGCGGTTGTGATGGTTTCATGCAGAAACCCTTCACTATGAGAGAGCTGTCTAGAAAAACAAGGGAGATTCTGGAAGGGGAATTCGGCTAAGAGAAGCTATGCAAGTCTGACTCGAAACGAGTTTCTCGCCTCAACAAAGTGGAGCTTATCTTCTTTTGCCAACCACCCTAAAGCCGTACCCACTTCCAGATCACTGAGACTCAGGGCTCTTTTCAATTCAGCACGTGATGCGTCCCTGTGCTTATCCAGATACTGCCAGACTTTTCCCGCTTTTTCGCCAATCATTTGGATATCCAACATCATCTCTTTTCCCCTCCTTCCCCGTGCCGCTTTCAAATTATAGCACCTGACCATTTCACTTGCTATATACAGCTCATAAATTTATGCGATTCGTTTGAAAGACGGAGATCGTTCGTTTTATCCGACACGATTATCCCTGCGGGATGCTTCGCGCGACAGGATTGTGATGAAGGTGATAAAACGCAATCCACCTTGCGGCGGAAATGACGGCTTCGTTGTTCGCACTGCTCGTTTTGAGATTCTATTGGCTGGCCGTTCCCTCGAAGAGGGATTAAGGTTTTTGCCTTTCTTCCGGAAAGGCAAAAAATATCTTGATTATCCTGTAAATCCTGTCTCACCGGAAGGGGTTTGCGCAATTACTTATGTCGTTATGTATAAACCGGCCAACGGGCTAACCGAAAGTTCAAAGTTTTCGTGCCAAGGGGATGCCACAATCAGGGCATTTCATTTCGGTGCACGGGATACCCGTGACATGTTTCACTTCCTTTTTGCACCTCAGACATA
>DAOVRY010000180.1 GCA_030633645.1 Pseudomonadota bacterium
GAGCCCTACCAAATGTATATTCGGGCTACCAACCGGTTACAGATCCAAAGGCCAAAGAGGTATTTGAGAAGGAATGGGGCGTGTCTGACCTTAATGGCAAAGCCGGGCTGACGCTTACAGAGATGATAGATGGGGCCGAAACAGGAGATATCAAGGCCCTCTATATCATGGGAGAAAATCCATTGGTCAGTGACCCTGATGCACGACATGTGGCCAGGGCTTTGAGAAAACTCGATCTCCTCGTCGTGCAGGATATCTTTTTTACAGAAACAGGCAGACTCGCCCATGTGGTTCTACCCGCAGCAAGCTTTGCAGAAAAAATGGGAACATATACGAACACGGAGAGACGGGTTCAGCTTTCCAGACAGGCCATACCACCTCTTGAGGGAACACTACCAGACTGGAAGATCATTTGCGAAGTATGTTCTCGGGCTGGCTATCCCATGAATTACAACAGCCCGATCGACATCTTGGATGAGATAAACCGGGTCACACCCTCTTATGCGGGGATTACCTATAGACGCCTTAAACACTCCTGGGGCTTATCCTGGCCTTGTCCCAATGAGGATCACCCAGGGACCCCATTTTTGCATAAGGATAGATTTGCTCGAGGAGCCGGTGCCTTTGACGCGAGGGAGTATATACCACCGGCAGAGCCTCCAGATGAGGAATACCCATTCACGCTCATAACAGGGAGGGTTGGTTTTCAGTTTCACACAGGGACCATGACTAGGAAAACCTCTATACTTGAAAGAGAGGCACCCAATGTGGTTTTAGAAATGAACCCCAGAGATGCACGAAGGTTGAAGGTAATAGACGGGGGCACGGTGGCTGTAGAGTCCAGACGTGGTGACGTCCATTTGCCTGTGGCGGTAACATCAGATATCCCGGAAACGGTTGTTTTTAGTACTTTTCATTATAGTGAGAAGAATATTAATGAATTGACTGTTTGCGCTATTGACCCGGTGGCTAAGATACCGGAATTCACCTGTGCCGTCAGCATCAGGAGGATCTAATGAAGACGATAAATAAAGAAAACATCCTACCCTTTCTCAAGGAAATGAACAAGAAAGAGAAGGTCTTTTGCCCCCAGAGTGTGGATGGTAGAGATCTAATGTTTATGCCCCTAGAAGAGGGCGTATATACCGGAAATATTGGCAAAACAACGATTTCAGCAAAAACCGTCTTATTCCCTCAGACAGAAGAGATACTGTCTTTTACGGAAAAGAGTATTTCTAAAACCATTAGCTCTTCAAAAACCTTACTCTTTGGGATAAGGCCGTGCGAAATGAAAGCAATCCAGTTTGTAGACCAGTTTATGACCCGGGACAATTTCATTGACCCTCATTACCAGTCAAGAAGGGAAAAAGTGACCGCCATTGCTATTGCCTGCCATGAACCGCCAAGCGATACCTGTTTCTGTGTTGACGCAGGAGGAATGCCCTATCTTGAAAATGGATATGACGTTCAATTGTTTGATGCTGGTGATTACTATATAGCTCTTTCCGGCAGTGAACATGGAGAAGAAATCCTTGCAAACGAGTATTTTGAAAAAGGGAATAAAGAGGATAAAGAAAGGTTGGAGGAAATAAAGAATAAGGCGCTCCATTCACAAAAGAATAGTCCCGGGATGCGAAAGGCCATTGAGATACTAAGAGAGAATAAGCCTGATGAGGCCTTTTGGGAGGGATTGGCAGATAGATGCATTAACTGCGGGGGGTGCGTTTATGTGTGCCCAACATGCACCTGCTTCAATGTATATGATCTACCTTCACCAGGTGGACATACACGGCACCGGAGTTGGGATGCATGCGTGCACGCCGGTTTTACCAGAGAAACAAGCGGGCATAACCCGAGGCCTACCCAAGGGTCCAGATTGGCCAGAAGGCATGAGCATAAGCTTAAGTTTGATATCGTTAACTTTAGGGAGTCGGGTTGTGTCGGCTGTGGTAGATGTTCTGATACCTGCCCCGTCGGGCTCGGCGCTATAGAAATTATCCAGGAACTAAACACGTTGTAATATTCGCTGTAATTCTGTATAATTAAGGCATATAATCCCTGCGCGATTTTATTGTGAGGGAGATTTTGTCTTTTAGTCAATGCTAGGGAGATTATTATGAATGAGAAGGGAAAAAAGATACTCATCATTGACGACGATCCCGATTTTGTTCAGACTACAGGCATTGTTTTAAAGTCTGCTGGATACGAGGTCTTGGAGGCGTTCAGTGGAAAAGAGGGTCTTGAAAAATCCAGGTCAGATAAACCTGACCTCTATATTATAGATTTGATGATGGAGACATATAGCGAGGGATCAAATGTCGTCAAGGCCTTGAATGAGGACGAGGAGGCCAAAGATAAGCCAAGGATTATGATTACCTCTGTTGATCTTAAGGGACCCTGGGATTCCTATGCCGAGGATGAATGGCTAGCGTGCGATTTTCTCCTTCAGAAGCCTGTCTCCCCTGACGATCTTTTGGAACATGTTGAGAGGGCGCTAACACGGGGATAGGAGCTAGTTCGCTTTGCTCCCGCCTGCCTCGCCTGAGTCCCGCAGAGCGGGAGCGACCCGCCTGCCATTGCAAGGCACGAGCGGGCAGGTGGCGGGCAGGCCTTTCAAAAACAGCTATGACCTCCTTTAGAACGTGAACGACTACTCACTATGGTTCATGCCGACACTTCTGAACGATACCAATCGTTTAGATAGAGGTGAGAGGTTTTTGATTTCACAAATCAACAACTAAACGATTCGGCAACGCAAATAAACCCTTAATTCCATGTGTACGGAACAAATGGGCTGCCTTTAAAAGGCCTCTGATTTTCCGGCCATAGGCTGACAGAAATTACGAGACGTTTGATTATGGGAGATTTAACATTACCAAAAATGTTTATAGAATACTGTGAATCGCTTCCCTTCCCTATCATTATTCTTAAACCAGATAGGACTGCTATAGGTGCCAACAGTAATTTTTTTCGGAAGTATGGACTGAAGAAAAAGAATGTTACCAATAGGAAGTGTCATCAAGTTTTTTTTCACTCCGATGATCCATGTCCGGAGTTGGAATGCCCTCTGAATATCTTACTGTCTGAAAAAAAACCTGTTAGTAAGATTAAAAAAACGTTACGCCCAAACGGGTCGGATTTTTACGAAGACATAATCTGTTCACCCTTATTGAATGATGATGGAGAGGTAGATTATATCGTCACTACTATCAAGGATATTACCCGATCGAGGCTTATGGAGGTAGATCTCAAGAAGACAAAAGAGTTCCTTGAGAGAATAATTGAGAGCTCAGTTAATGCAATTGTGGTTGCTGATATGAAAGGGGTGATCCTTTTAATGAACGAAAGTGCCAGGAAATTATTTGGCTATACTGACAAGGTAGATGTAGGCAAAAGCATTGCCGAGTATCACTATACTCCGGGTGGGGCCAGGAGCGTTATGAAGAAATTGCGGAGTCCCGATTACGGTGGAGTGGGTAAGCTTCACACCACGGAGATGAAGGTCATTAATTCCTCCGGTGAGGAGATCTCGGTGGAGATGACTGCCTCTATTATCTATGAGGACGGCAAAGAGGTTGCCTCCATGGCGATCTTTCAGGACTTGAGACCCAAAATTGAAGAGGAAAAAAAGTTAGAAGAAACGAGGATGCAACTTGTGCAGTCAGACAAACTGGCCTCAATTGGAAGATTGGCTGCTGGCGTTGCTCATGAGATTAATAATCCGCTTGGGGGAATTGCCGTGTACACCCACCTCGCCCTGGAAGACTTACCTAAGCAGAGTTCTTCCTATGAGAACCTAAACAAAGTAGTCAATCTAGCTGAACGATGCAAAAAGATTATTAAAGGATTGCTGGATTTTTCCA
>DAOVRY010000112.1 GCA_030633645.1 Pseudomonadota bacterium
AGATATTATTGAAGAGGGGATGGGAAACCGAAAGGGTTACAATCAAGATACCCCCCGGGGTGAAAAACGATACTTTAATTTCCATTTCCCTAAAAGGGACAGAGGAGGGTTATCGGGAGGATAAATTTTACCTGAGGGTAAAGGTAGTATGAACTCAGATAATAGAATAATGATATAAATTCATTCAAATTATCCTTTTTATAGACTCCCATAAAGGCTGTACTAGATTAACTCATAGTCAGGCCTTCTGTGGAATTTTTCTGAGGTAGAAAGTCTTTCCCTCCGGAAGTTTAGAAAAATCGAGAAAGAGAAACTAAAGATCGTGTCATTTTCTATAGATTTTTAGAAGATAGCTGTTTTTTCGTTTTTCTTAAATTTATGAAAAAAAGTTGGTGATTCCTAATAAGAGTAGTCTAACAAAACATATGGGAATGAGAAACATTCGCAAAAATAGAAAAGAATTTTCAGGTAGGCCAGTAACATCCCAGCGAAGGTTACTGCTGAGCTTGATCCGAAAAGCTGACGGGCATATAAGTGCCAAGGAGCTGTACAGGCGAGCTAGCAGAAAAAATGAGTCTATAAGCCTGGCTACAGTGTATCGTACCCTGCAACTGTTCAAGGAGTTGGGTCTGGTCGAGGAGAGGAGACTAGGGCAGGTATACTGTCATTATGAGGTGAAAGACTCGCCCGATCATCAGCATCTGGTGTGCAGGTCTTGCGGTAATGTCATAGATTTTGAGAGCCCCCTACTCAGTAAATTAGCAGAGGAGCTCAAGCACGAGCATGGCTTTAACCTTACAAAAATCGAGTTATACATTGAGGGATATTGCCAGCAGTGTACCAAAGAAGCGAGCAATATGGCGTGATTAGACAGGTCTCCTAAGTGTCTATCAATCAAATATCGGGATTATCAGCTAACCTAATTGTTAAGATATTGGGTACGTGAGGAGTAAATGAAGATATCCGTGTGCGGTAAAGGGGGCAGCGGCAAGAGTACAATTGTCACCCTGTTAGCCAATGAAGCGAGAGCAAGGGGATACCGCGTACTGGTCGTTGACTCAGACGAGTCAAATTCGGGACTTTTCCGGATGTTTGGTTTTGACCGGCCGCCTGTACCCCTCATGGAGCTTGTCGGTGGCAAAAAGAAGGTCCAAAAAAAGATGAAAAGGGGCTATTCCGCTGCTGAGGCTGAGACAGGAATGAGGGTGATGACCCAAGAACACATCATGGTCGATGATATTCCCGTCGAGAATATACTTAAGAAGGATAATCTGAGGCTGGTGAGCATAGGGAAGATCCTCCAGTCACTGGAAGGTTGCGCCTGCCCTATGGGGGTTCTGAGTCGTGAATTTTTGAGGAAGCTTAGCCTCGCCAGAGACGAAATAGCTATTGTAGATATGGAAGCGGGAGTGGAGCACTTTGGCAGGGGTGTTGAGACAAGCATAGATGCTGTGCTTATTGTGGTTGAGCCTTCTTTTGAATCTCTCCAGCTCGCTGAAAGAATAAATAGCCTCTCTCGCGGGATTGGGATCGATAACATTTGGGCTATCCTGAACAAGATTCCATCAAATGGGATAGCCTCAAAGCTAGAGGGTGAATTGGGCACGATGGGAATCGATATGATCGGATGTATCCACTATGATGCAGGGATTTTCCAATCCTGTTTAGAAGGTCTCAGCTTTGGCAAAGGAAAGGCAGGTGAGGAGATTATAGATGTGTTCGATTCAGTTGTTTCAGGAGCTAATCAAGGGCATTAGTTCGTCTGGCTGGAGTAGGCCATGATAATTGATCAAAAAATAGAAATAATTAGAGAGAAAGGGGGTCTTTAAAAATGTGTCTGGCAAAGGCATATACGAATAGGGAGATGGTTGAACCAATCCTAGAAAATATTAGCCATATGGACCTTGATGGGGAAAGCATACGAATGGAAACGATGTTTGGGGAAGAAAAGGTCATCAAAGGTATAGTCCTCGAGGTAGATTTTGAGAACTCCAAGGTAATAGTAGACCTCTACAATACTCCTACCGAAGCTGATAGTCCCTGAGCGGGGTCGAGTAAGTGTTAGCTCGTGAGATAAAGCATGTATATGGAGTAAGTTCTACTTTTGGAAATTGTTGTCCTTATGAGTTCATATGCAGCATTGATCGGAATGCCTGAGCGCAGGCATTGTACTTACTCAGGTGTTAAGAAATACTGTGGGTAAAGAAGAAAAAGCCAGTGTAGGAATGAGAAATGAAGTGCAACAGATGCGGTTGTGAAATCCCATATAACGAGACCTATACCTACAGAGGCGAAACACTATGTGAGGATTGTTATATGCATATCAGATTGGGGGTAAAGGCGTGTGACCCGTGGGCGGTTTATTCGGCCAGCCGATTCAGAGAGAGTAGAGATCTCAAGGGGTCCGAGGGGCTGACTGAGTTACAGAAGGGAATATATGAGTTTGTGAAGAGCAAAGGCAAGGTGACAAGGGAAGAAGTGATGGAAAATCTCAGCCTATCTGAGCAAGAGATGCAGATTCAACTCGCTATTTTGAGGCATTGTGAGCTAGTCAAAGGGCATAAGGAAGATGGCAAAGTTTATCTGATTCCCTTTAGCTAGGAAGGGAACCGGCTTAAGCATTAGAAGGCATAAGTGGGTATTTTCCTTGGGATCACATGTTACACACGTGAAGATAGATGGAGGGGAGATTAGAAAGGATAGCGAAGAAGGACAGGGGATTGGTTCAGAACTCAATATCATTAGAATACTACAAAGGATAGGCATTAGGAGAGGGCAGACCGTGTTGGATTTTGGTTGTGGCTGTGGCACGTACACGATTCCAGTGGCCAGAATAGTTGGTAGGAAAGGCAAGGTTTATGCCCTGGATAAAGACAAAGATGCCCTAAACGACCTGATGCAAAAGGCTGACTCAGTCCATTTGAAGAATATGGAAATAATAACTTCATCCGGGGGGCCAAAGATTGAACTACCAGAAGAATCGGTAGATGTGGCCCTTCTCTTCGATGTCCTTCACCATTACTACTTCCCCGAGATGGATGAAAGAAGAAGGCTCATGGATAAAATTTATAGGATCACAAAAGCAAATGGATTTATTTCAGTCTGGCCGAAACATATGGAATCCGAGGCAAGAGATGAGATAGAGCGTGCCAATTTTTATCTGGAAAAAGAATACTCCGGGACGCTAATACACAACAATAAGGACATTGAGACAGGAAGAATAATGAATTTTAGGAAGAAGCTAGGGTTCTGCTAAGGTTGTATGTATACCCAGTAGTAATTTTATGGAACAGTGGGTTCGGTGCTGACTATGGGGGACACGGCCCCAAGGTTTATTATATGGTTTTTGTATGTCTCATTAACAATACCAACTTGCAGGAGGTAGCATGACTAAGGTAGTAGAGATTACAGACAGCAATTTCGAGCAAGAGGTTTTAGAATCAGACGTTCCTACAGAGGTTGATTTCTGGGCCCCGTGGTGTGGTCCCTGCCATA
This sequence comes from Pseudomonadota bacterium, assembly GCA_030633645.1. Taxonomy (GTDB): domain Bacteria; phylum Desulfobacterota; class DSM-4660; order Desulfatiglandales; family B25-G16; genus JADFWK01. The sequence goes on from DAOVRY010000112.1 coordinate 3,496, forward strand.
TGGTCTCACCCGTATATGACAAGCTATCAGAGGAATATGAAGATTTTAAATTCTGCAAGATCAATGTGGATGAGAATCCACGGACGGCCCAGGGATTCAATATTGTGAGCATCCCCATGCAGATGTACTTCAATAACGGCGAAAAGGTTGATGAGATCCTCGGTGCAGTGCCTGAACATATGATCCGTTCAAAGGTTGAGGATATCCTGAAGAGATTCCCAACCGATGAAGGGGGGAGGTTAAAGGTTCTCCTTAGCTCCTGGATCGATCAAAACAAGAGGCACAGTGAAAAATTCAACAGATGGAAAGAGAAGACCTCTGATGCGGAAAAACTCGCTTCTCACAACCCTGTATCACAGGCAGTAACCCACATGCAAGAGGCAGGTGAGCAACTGGTTAAGGCCCTGATGGAATTACAGGATAAAGGATAAGTCCAGAGTCTATACCACGTATGATCTTTTGTGGGTGTGGAGAGGGCGAAGAAACTAGGTGTCTATATAAGCCAAGATCTTAAAATTTATCCGGGGGCGGATTAATGTCAAAGTTTTGCTGGTTTATTAGGGCAACGGTTAGGGTAACGAAGCCCGTATCGGTAATGGTTAAGGTAACGTGGAAATAAAAAGACGAATGACGTTACCGAAAAACGAAACGGGCATCGTAACCGTAACCCATAAACATTACCCAGTATTTCGTATTTTCTTACTGACACAGTGTCTCGACGGTTTGCCCGTCCCGGCCCGGTACGGCCCGGGGAGGCAGAGCTTCGCTAGTTCTATATGGCTCTGGAGTGAGTGGAAACAAAGGTGGAACAAAGATGGCAGCAGCCAAGAAGGATACGATAAAGCAGATCCATGATCTCTTACCCAAGTTGAATTGCGGATTCTGCGGATTTGAAAATTGTGGGCAATTTGCCAAGGCAGTGGCAGAGGGCAGTGCATCCCCTTTTGGTTGCAGGCAGAATCCATGGGTAGGCTACAATATAAGTGAAGTTATTGGGCTGAGAGTTCCAGTTTTTGGATACCAACAAAGGTCTTATCAACCTATTTTTGCCCAAAGACCAGGACCTACTGCTTCTTTAGAGGCATTGAAAAAAGAGGTCACCGCATTATCAAAGCGCATTGATGGTATCTTGGATAGAATCGAGAATTTGAAGGAAATGTAAGATAGATTATGCAGCCCATTCATTTCTGGAATTCCGATATAAGGATTGAAAAAAATGTAAATTTTTTCAAAAAAATCGAATAGTTGAGATTTTCGTTTACCTTCTTACGGTTCCATCAGAAGCGGCATCAAAGGGCATAAACGGCACGTGAGTGCCTGTATACAGGTGGACATGGGAGGGGGTATAGGTACAACAATAAAAATGCTTCTAGGGCCACAAAAAAATTGCCATAACTATTTGATATCATTGATCAAACAGAGCAAGC
>DAOVRY010000220.1 GCA_030633645.1 Pseudomonadota bacterium
CCAGCAGCGCAACCGTATAACCTTAGACGAAACCAACATCGCTTCGTCTCAATTAATGGAATATCATTTTTCTCCACTCGCCCGTCCTCCGCAGTAGTCCGCTACGGAGGGTGGATCGGCTTGAGGCAGAGCTTCGTTAGTAACCTTTCTAAAGCAGGGAAGGTAAAACCTATTGCTTTTCCAGAATCTCCCTTAACTTCTGAGATAATTGCGTAATATTAAAGGGCTTCTGGATAAAACCATTGCAGCCCCGATCTAGTATCTCGGCTGCCTGGCCATTTATGCTGTACCCACTTGAGAGGAGGACTTTAATGTTAGGGTCTATGTCCTTCATTATATCATACGCCTCCCCGCCGCCCATATCTGGCATAACCATATCCAGGATGACAATATCAATCTTGTCTTTGTTTGCCTTATAGGTGTCAATAGCTTCTCTCCCATTTCTGGCCACGTAAACCTCGTAGCCGAGTGTCTGAAGAAGCTCCTGGCTAACATCAATAATCACATCCTCATCGTCTACGAGAAGGACACCTTCTTTACCCTTGAGCACTTCTGTGATGAGTTCTTCCTGTTTTCCTCCTTCCGTTTCTGAGACTGGCAGATAGATACTGAAGGTTGTTCCCTGTCCCTTCTCGGAGTCTACATCAATGTATCCGCCATGAGCCTTGATAATGCCGTACACCGAGGCCAATCCGAGACCGGTTCCTTCGCTCATACCCTTGGTGGTAAAGAAAGGATCGAAGATACGCTCCATGGTGTTTTTGTCCATGCCCATGCCCGTGTCAGTAATGGTTAGCAGGGCATAGTCTCCTGGCTTCGGTGTATAGGGCTTACCTTTCATATCCCTATCCGCAACATTCACAGTCTTCAGGAAAAGATCTCCACCACGAGGCATGGCATCTGCAGCGTTTACATACAGATTCATCAGCGTCTGTCTGATCTGCCCTTGGTCTGCCTTTATTATATGCAGGTCTTCAGCAAGGTCTAGATGGACTGTGATATCCTTCTTGGTCATCGCAAAGGTGTCAGAGACTTCTTTCACCATCTGGTTCAGGGTAATGGGTTTGACCTCATACTTCCCCTCCCGTGCATATCCGAGGAGCTGTTTGGTCAGGGTAGACCCGCTCTGAACCTGCTGCTCAATGCCCTTTAGTCTTTTGTAGTGGGGATGACCGGAGTCAATGTCCATAAGCATCAACGAAGCGTAGCCCTGTATACCCATGAGGATGTTATTGAAGTTATGGGCGATGCCACTCGCCAGGGTACCCAGGGCTTCCATCTTTTGGGCAAGATGGAATTGGGCCTCCACTTTTGCTTTTTCTTGTTCTGCGCGCTTGCGCTCAGCTAGTTCTTGCTTCAGCGCCTCATAGAGCCGCGCATTCTCTATGGCAATAGCCGCGGTATTGGCCAAGCCGGTAAGCAACTGGAGGTCATCCTTTTCAAGTCCTTCAGGCACCCCAAGAGAATCCACATAAATAACTCCCCCAACCTTTTCTTTATACTTGAGGGGCACACACATAACTGACATGATATGCATTTTTTCCATGCTGTTGGAGAGGTTAGCCTTGTCCACACTGCTGGTATCGGACATCATTACAGGCTTACCTTGCTGTATAGTTCTGTTAACGATTGTCCTGCTATAGTTGATTTTAGAAAAGAGGCCTTCTTTGTCCTCCATTCTGGTCTTTGAAACCGCCTCTTTCAAGATGCCGGTTTCGTGGTCTAACAGTAATATGGCTCCACGATCGATTCTCTTCAAATGACTAAAAATCTGATCTACTACCTCACCGAGAAGCTCACCGATATTGAGGGATTGGGCAAAAATACCTGACACCTTGAGCAATAACTCCAAATTACGGACATAGCTCTTGGTGCTATCCTTTACCGACAGGGGCGTGGTTGTATCAAAGAGCTTTCTCTGCACATAGACGGGGTGTGGTTGATTGGCTTTTTGCCTAGACAGTTTTTTCTGAAATGAGAGAAGCGTTTTTCCAATAAGCACACTGCTCTCTTTTGTGAGCGCCACCGCTTGGCCTGGCTCTATCCTCTCACCATCAATATAAACGCCGTGTAAGCTGTTCAGATCCACAATAAGGAGCCCACCATCCTTTTTGAGAAACTTGCTATGATGTCGGGAAACTCCTCTATCTGAGAGACAGATATCGTTGTCAGTGGCTCTCCCGATGGTGGTGATACCATCATTCAGGTTAAAGGATGTGCCCTTATTGGGCCCGTCAATGATGTATACCGTGTTCAAGATTTGCCTCCCATTATTGTACCGTTCAGAAAGGGTTCTACCAAGGGACGTTCATATTGCTCGGTCGGAGCGCATCTCGACTTCACCTTGTTGGCAATGACCCCTATTTGGATGATTGGCGATATGGGAAAAACCAACTCAAAGGAAAGGGATAGAGGCCAAAAGAACCCAAAACTGATATTCGACCGAGATGGCTCAGGTGAGCTCTCAATCACTGTTAAGCTAAAAAGTTCCCCAGCCATTCATCATATTCTTCCAACCTAACGTGCAAGCCATCCAATGCACGATCCGTGACATTGAGGTTTACCACCTCTGATGTAGTCTCAAGGAGGAGCTCAGGATCATGTTTAAGCCCAATGCCAACCTTACGACAAGCGAGATTTCCCAGTCTTACTAGGTTCAGGATGCTGTCTTCAGCACCAACCTCTGGATCATGGTGCATTCCGGCTACATCGCAATACACGTCCGGGATATTCATGCGTCTCATGAGCCGTTCTCCGTGATATGTGTGCATGGTCTCCAAGATATCATCAACGAGATCTTTTGAGATATCTTCTTGGGTTACTTCAGATCCATCCAGATCCTCGATGACTTTGAGGAGAAGCAGCTTTCCAATGTCATGAAGCAGACCTGCCATAAATGCTTCGTCAACAAACTGATCCATACCCAGGTGACGTGAAAGCCACCGGGCCGCGTAGGCAACACCAAGGGCATGGCTCCAGAGCGGTGTAGCCCAGTAATCATATTTCTTTTTGTGAGCGCGGTAGAGCTGCTTTTGGGTTACTGCGGTGACCAGATTAAAAATAGTCTTTCCCCCCAGACGCACGGCAGCCTCCTGAATGGTTTTGACAGGTTTCACGCCGGCGTAAAAGACGGAGTTGGCCATTTTTAGGACGTCAGAGGCAAGTCCCTGATCCTTATGTATGATTTTGGCAATATCAGCCAGACTGTAATCGCCCCTTGTAAGCTGCTGCTGGACTTTCAGGGCGACTTGATTAAAGATAGGGAGTTCAATCTCTTCACGATCAAGCGTTTCCTCAATGAGCTCAATGAGGGACTTTTCGAGCATCCGATTTCTCCAATCAATCCGTAATTTTTCAATGGCCCAGGAGCTTGCGGTCGGAAAGGTGTATGCCCTCCCTGAGGATAGTCAATCCTCAGACTACCGCCTCCTTAGGGGCAATAACTAGCGAAGCTTCG
>DAOVRY010000172.1 GCA_030633645.1 Pseudomonadota bacterium
ACCCCCGGTAGAAAGAGAGTGGGGAGAGGGCAGAGAAGGTGTGGTAGTTCTTTTGAAACAAGACCTCGCGCATGGTAAACCAGAGCTCTTCTAGATTGATCCCTGCCGGACACACATCGGTACAGCGGTGGCAGTTGGTACACAAGTAAGTGCCATCAAAGATGAGCTTGAGCTGATGCTCATTTTCCTCTTTTCCCGTTATAACGCGCTTGAGTGATTGGAGCTTTTCTGAGGGGAGGATATTGGGATTGGGTATCTGCTCAAAGATTATCCCCACTGAGCAGCGGCTGGTACAGTTTCCACAGTGCATGCAGGCATCAAGCTCAAGGGCCTGCCGGGTAACTATATTTGCCGGATCTGAGGTGTTCTTATTCATGACGCTATTGACCAGAAGAGATACGGGGCTCGTGAAGATATGAATAAACTTAGAGAAGGGCAGATACGCGAGCCCTATGAAACAGGTGAGAAAGTGGATGTACCAGAGTATTGTGGGGATACGAGCTCGATCTAAAGGCAGGGCAATGCCTTTTGTTGCCTTTGCCACCAGGAAGCCGGTAAAGCCCCACTGGGGTTTGGAGTGGCATCCCATACAGCTCATCTCATGGATCTCTCTGCCTGCTTCGATAAGCTCCGGTTTGAATGGTGCGGTGATATCAGGAGAAACCGTAGAAAACTCCTGTACCCAGAAGGCGGTGAGGGCCTGGTAGTCTTCTTCTCCTTCCTCTAAGCCTGCATAATCAGTGACCATCTCCTGGTAGCGGGTATAGGAGGTGATCTTGGTGCCCTCCAGAATAATACCTGAGATGATGATCACCGCCAGGATAATGAGGGCGTAGGTGTCCATGGGGGTGGTGGTGAGCCGGGGGGCCTTTAAGATATATCTCCGGTAGAGGGCCAGTGCTACCCCAACTATTACCAGTGCCCCAAAGAGGTCTCGGAGAAACATGAAGGGGTTTAGGGTGGAGGAGTAGTCAGGGAAGATTGCAACGGTAATGATGGTATCGAGGGCATGCATAACCACCAAGAGCATAAAGCCCCCATAGATCAAGATATGGATGAGCCACCGGAAGCGGCTCTCCTGAAAGACCTTTCTCTGAAAGATAATATCGAGCACAAATACCTTGATGAGGGTCAGGATCTTTGTGCTCAAAAGGGTCAGGACAATCCCCTTCACTGCTGACAGAAGTCTCTGTGAGGGGGATATGGTCTGGGATTGGGTACCGGTTTTTATAACGAACCAGGTGCCGATCTTATAGATGAGGCCGATGAGAAAGATGGCCAGGGCAATATAGAGGGTGATGGAGAAGAACATGGGTTTGTTATCCTTATGTTATTGGATTTGTTAAAGGGAACTGCACGGCAGGTAATCAGGTGATTCCAGCACCTCTCGGCCGGCCCCCTTTTTTAGTTGTCATCGGGTGGATTGCAAAAGTCCCCTCGATATGGATCCCCGTAGGCAGGCACGCTAAAGGACCCATTTTTGGTGCTTCCTTTATCATGTTATCTTTTATGATGTCAAGAAAAATAGGCGAGAATACCTGATCGAAGCATAGATGCACGAAACCCCAGATCCCGAATCAAGAGAGTCAACCCATTTGAGATAAGACGACTTCCGTTTCCTTTGCTTATTGACTGGGAAGGCTGGGGAAGACCTGTTTTGGGGCGGGATAAAAATTCAACCGGAGGGCGTCTTAAATCCTTGCTCGTGTGCCAGTATGTCCAGATGCAAGGTGATAAGGTTTTCCAGTTCCAGAGGTGCTGGCGACTCGACAACTCTCATATCGAGTGTCTTGATATACACTTTGCATTTCTTGCAAAAATCAACACGAAAACCCGCTTCTTCTTCGCTCGCAAAGTATCCAAGTTCTTTGGGTTCGCTGTTTTCACAAAAAGGGCACTTGAGCCTTGGATAGCTCCACTCAGAGCCGCAGAGTTCACAGTGAAGCGTTCTCTTGCCCTGCTCATCTAAGTATGCCATATCAGGAAAGGAGCCACACAAGGGGCAATAGCCATAATCCCACGTATCCTTCTCGATCCTCTCGCTAACGGCCTCTCTCAGGGCACTCATGTAAGGCTTCAAGGCCATACTGGTCACAAACCTAAGGACCATCGGTTCCAGGTTCACCTCCTGTGCCATGGTGGTGAAAGTCGTTTCATCCCTTGAAAGAAAAGCAGTGATAGCATGCTCAGTCCACCGGGGATCAGTCTTTACCCTGTCAAGGGCCTTTTTCAAGGCCTTGCTATCTTCCCTCTTTTGGGAGGACAGATGCTCAAGCAGTCTGGGAAATAATGAGGATATAGCTTTCACGTCAAGGGGGAGATCTTCTCTTGGAAATAAAGGAAACCCTTCTTCAACCTTCATTTCGGTTACTGCCTCGTCCTTCGACACAGAGGGCAACTCTGGCTCAATACCTTCCAGAAGACCTACCAATTCCCTATAGGTAGACAGGGCCTCTTTGTAGAGAGGTCTTTTTTGGATAACCCTATCTATTTGGGCTAACAGTTCATTAGACATAAGCCTTTTTGTCTTCTCCTACAAGGTGTGACCAAAGCAAAAAGGCCACCTCTGAGAGGCACCCTTCTTGCTCGGCCGATTTCCCTTAACTAGCCAATTTGTGAAGCATCTGCCACTCTTTTGATAGTTCTTTCAACGGCCTGGCAATCCGCTTCAAGGCCGTCTTTCTGTCGATTCCTCTCGGCTTTACCGGAGCGAACGCATACTCATGGTACTTAGCAGGCTCATCAGCCAAGAGATAAAAGACCCTTACGTCGTCAAGACCGGTAACCGTGGCTTTGGGAAATTTTGATTTCACCTCTGCCAGGCGCTCTTTGGCCATAGAAACCATCTTATCTCGATCCCCAAAATTCATGGCCCCTGTGGGGCAGGTCTTAACACAGGCAGGAAGAAGCCCATTCTGGACCCTGTCCACGCACATAGTACACTTTGCTATATACCCGGTTCGCGGTTCGGTCCTCGGTATATCATAAGGGCAAGAGTCCCTCACATCCTCACTGCTCTCATTTTTCAGTTTATCAGTGTAGAGAACCGCACCGGTAAGCTGATCAATGATGATAGCATTTGGGTCCTCGGGCATCTCCTTGCACGGTGGCTCAACACAATGCCGGCACTGATCCGGAAAAAAGTACCACACCGGTTTGCCATCACTTCCTATACTTTCAGAAAAACGTACCAGCTTATAGGTATAAAATGAAAGGTCTTTAGGATTCTGGAAACTTCCCCAATTTTCTGTCTTGGTAGCCGGGAGTTGGTTCCATTGCTTACAGGCAATCTGACAACCCCTGCAACCGGTACATAATGTAGTATCAATAAAAAATGCCTTCCCGCTCATCAGATCACCTCCTCTATATCTTTCTCACATTGACCATAAAGGCCTTTGATTCAGGTATCCGGGTATTCGGGTCACCAGTTGACGGTGTGAGTAGGTTAGCGGAATCACCGCCATCCTTGGGATGGACCCACCCATAATGCCACGGTACCCCTACCTGATGGATCTCATTACCCTGAATTTTAAACGGTCTAAAACGAAGGGTAACAATGGCAACAGCCTCGACCTTACCCCGTGCCGATTCCACAATGACCTTTTCTCCATTCTTGATTCCCTTCATCTTGGCCAGTTCATTGCTCATCTCTACAAAGAGCTGGGGCTGAGCCTCTACCAGCCATGGTTGCCACCTGGTCATAACACCGCTCTGCCAGTGCTCGCTGACCCGGTAGGTCGTGCATACAAAGGGGTACCGGGGATCGCATGTCTTGTAAACATCCATTTCGGTACTGTAGATCGCTGCCGTGGGATTGATGAGCTGGCTTGAGAGAAGGTTCTTCTCCACCGGACACTCAAGGGGCTCATAGTGTTCAGGAAACGGCCCATCTGCCCTGCCCGGGCCGAATACGCTCGCAAC
>DAOVRY010000290.1 GCA_030633645.1 Pseudomonadota bacterium
AAATCCCTTTGAGCGGTCATTAAAACGTTTTTGCTAACAAATCTTGCCGAACTGGAAGATAAGCGATGTCAACTGTTTGAGCCCTAAAGGCGAGTTTTGACATCACCTGGAGCGAGCCTTAGATTTATCAAAAAACGTTTTAGACCAAGCGAAGAGGGATTTCGGCAACAGCCTGTTAACTTTTGACTTCAGTTCACTTTAGCTCACTTGCTTTTTAAGATGTCAAAATCCTTTAAGATTATTACACTGGGTTGCAAGGTAAACCAGTACGAGTCTGCCTTCATTGAAGAATCATTGATAAGAAAAGGATGCCAAAAGGCTAGCCGGGATACGGAGGCAGAGTTGGTTGTTATCAACACCTGTATTGTTACAGCCAAAGCAAGTTATCAATCCCGACAGGCGATAAGAAGGGCTATTAGGGAGAATCCTGAGGCCATTATCGCTGCTATCGGATGCTATGGGCAGGTGTTTCCTGAGGAGTTATCTCGGATTAGCGGTGTAGATTTAATCGCAGGGAACAAAGGGAAAAGCTCTTTTCCTGACCTATTGGTTCAAACCAGCCACTACAATCCTCCCCTTATTTTGCAGGAAGACTTCAGGGACCCCATTCCTTTTGAGCAAATCCCAATCAAGAGGTTTGGCAGTAGAACAAGGGCCTTTTTGAAGATACAAGATGGGTGCGGGTCTTTCTGCTCATATTGCATTGTCCCAAAGGCCCGAGGCCCGCTCAGGAGTCTCAAACCTGACAAGGTTATCAGAAACCTGAGGGATTTAGAGGAGAATGGCTATAAAGAGGTTGTGCTGACAGGGGTTCACCTTGGGAAATATGGCTCGGATCTGAGGAAGGGCATAAACTTAACTCAGTTGCTCATTGAGATTGGCAAAAACAGATCTAACCTAAGGATAAGGCTCAGTTCCCTTGAGCCTAATGAAATAGGTTCAGAGTTGATTGAATTGATGGCAAGCCACACTTGGCTCTGTCGTCACTTTCATGTCTCTTTACAAAATGGCGATGATTCTGTCTTGAAGAGGATGAATAGACACTATTCTGCCAAGTTGTTTACCAAGGTGGTAAAAGATATAACTGGACTTGTCCCTAAGGTCTCCGTAGGAGTTGATGTCTTGGTTGGTTTCCCTGGAGAAACGGAGGGGGCATTCAATAATACCTTTACTCTCTTAGAAGACCTCCCGATAGGCTATATGCATGTTTTCCCTTATTCAAAGAGAGAAGGCACTCCTGCTGCAAAATTTTCTGATCAACTTGATTACCAGAGAATCAAAGAGAGAGCCCTTGTCTTAAGGCGTCTTGATAAAAAGAAGAGAAAGATATTTTGGAGTTCTTTAGTTGGGGAGACATTCGACGTACTCACCGAGGGATGGGAGCCTGGACAAAAGAATCTTCTCAGGGGTTTGAGCGATAACTACGTTAGGTTCACCTTTCTTTCAGAAAAAATGAGCAGCAATGAAATCGTGAAAGTGAGGGCAAGGGGAGTAACAGAAGAAGGAGTGAGCGCCTGGCGATTACTAGATTAATGACCTGTTGGGTGAAGGATATTGAAAAATCATTGTTGTTTGTTAAGTTAATTGCAAAATTCCAACTTTTTAACGGTACCAAAAGATCTAGCATATTTCCAGAACCTCGAATTCTTGGGTTCCACCGGGTGTTTTAATCGTGACAGTATCGCCTTCCTCCTTACCGATAAGGGCCTTTCCAAATGGAGAGGCAACGGATATCCTTCCAATCTCAGGATCAGACTCATAGAGCCCAACGAGCTGGTAGGTTACATTTTGGTCGTTACCAAGGTTTTTGAGTTCTACCTTCGTACCAAAGACAATCTTTTCGGTTTGGTGATTATCTATCTCAACTACCTCCGATCTGCTAATTGCCATCTCTAACTCATTTGTTTTCGCACCTAAAAGGGCTTGGCGTTCTTTGGCTGCATGGTACTCCGCATTTTCGTTTAGATCTCCATGAGATCTTGCCTCTTCAATAGCTTTTATATTCTTTGGACGCTCAACAGTAAGAATAGTGTGCAATTCCTGTCGTAGTTTTTGCAATCCCTCTCGCGTAATTGGCAGTTTGTCTATCATGAATATTCTCCCTCCTATCGTCGAGCCTATATCAATCTCTTCTCACTTTTTAAATCTATCATTTTCAGCAGAATCGGTCAAACAGTTAATTCAGTTAATTCAGTGGACGAGATGATAATCAGTTTCCGAGTGCCAAAGGAACAACTAGGTTTAGTAACTCGCCAAAGAAAAGGTAATGAATAACAAAACTGAAAGCCATTTCTGGTGAAGACTAGGATGAAGTCCACGCTGAGCTTAAATTTTTGAGTAATGGAGACGATACACTTACTATAGCCACCCGGTATTCAAGGTGCTTCATTCACGTACTCCTGTCATTCCAGCGGCAACAGTTGGATGATGGATAATGCTTAGCCATCATCACCATGTAGGCGAGGTGATTTGATCTATGTGGCAATTCAGTTCGATAAAAATCCGTTGGAAAGGATGTGGAGAGTGTTCAGGGAAAGAAAAGTGTTCAAAACTCGACATACACAGAGAGTATTAAAAAGGCCTTTGAGGTAAGCTGGGGGTGTTTAAAATGAGATTGTGGGATTGAATGAGGGTTCAGCATCCGGCAAGAGGTAATAGGGCATCGGAGGGATAGGCATTAGGGGGAGCTTCTCACTTATTGGTTTCCGGAAAAAAATACCTGTTTTGTAAAGGGAATATGGCTCAGTTTTTCCATAAAGACAAGAGA
>DAOVRY010000254.1 GCA_030633645.1 Pseudomonadota bacterium
GTATCGCTTTTTCAGGAAATAATAATCCACACCTAAACCAGTGGTTAAAAGAGATAGAATAACTATAAAAAAGACAGCGATCTTTCGAATCTCCTTCTTGAGCCTGAAATACTTCTTTCTGATCTCAAATTCATCTTTTCTGAAATTAAAACCCAGGTCCTGCTTATTGTCCCGAAGTGCAAGAGCAAGGGCATTATCCATTATAGCAGGATCCCAGGACTGAGCTATATCTTCGTCCATATAAACCTTTGTATCCCTTGTCAAATTGATACTTTCAACCGGAATATCAAGAAATTGCTCTAAAAGGCTCTCTATATCCGGGTAAAGGGTTCCATTGCCCGTGATAAAAACCTTCTGTGGCCTAACCTCTCTGTTATTCTGACATTCAAACGCATGGAGTGTATTTTGAATATTTGCACAAAATAACTTGAAACAGGATTCAATTTGCCCACCTGTCTGTGCTTCTGTATGGTTAACGGTTGGTGAATTTGACATAGCCTGTGCTATAATACCATCACTAAAAGAAAGGGTCCTGATCAATCCTATACGTCTTTTAAGATAAAGGACCATTGTGCTTTTATTCAGGCCTATATCCAAGAGAAGCCCATTGTCAGGGATTCTCGCTTGCCTTAACAGCCATAAGGCCATTGGCATACCTCTGATATCCAGGACATCGGGATCAATTCCATGGCCCTGTAATAAGGTAAGAAATTCAGAGATATATCCTCGCCTTACCGAGACTGCGAGGATTTCACTTTGACCCGACTGATCAATGAAGTTGAAATCAACTATTAAGTCCTCAATTGGAAAGGGGACCATTGTCTCAATAGCAAAGGCAATTGTTTTCCTTATCTTTTTGGTATCCCTAAAAGGCATCTGGAGATTTCGATATGATACATGTTCCCCGGGAATCGAGCTTATACATGTATCAGCCTTAAAATCCACTTGTTCACTGAGAGTCTTAAGCGCCTCATCCAGGCCCCCGGTCTCTTCAATCATGACCCTGGCGCACCCTGTTATGGAATAACCTCTAAGTCCTCCTTCTACCTGGACTGCTGTAACTGAATCACTATTTATGTCTATTCCGAGAATCTTTCCTGCCATGCCTCTACTCTACCTTCCAGGACAAAATCCGGACTGTTTTCTCTTTCCTCTCCACCACGCCCTTGATCCGCTTACTCATGGTCCCCTTGAAACCTTCTGATGCAATATCAAAATAGGTACTTGAGGTGGTGAGCAAAACATCTGGAATACTCATATCACCCATCCCTGGAACATTTTTATACCATTTGAAATCTGACAGGTCTCTTTCCTCATCCTTCCGGTATGCGACCATCTCCTCAGCCAAATCTCGGTCAATATCATCTGAAAGAGACCTTAAGACCAAAGGATCTGCCGTATTTATATTGATCTTGCCATCACCATAAGCGCTCAGGTAAAGCGAGATACCAGGTCTTTCCTCTGCGCCATAGAATAGATCCTTAGTTATGCCTCTGACAAGAAGCAACTCCTCTAAAAATTCAAAGGGCGCATTCTTGCAGGGGTAAGGTTTTTCTAATGTCTGATAATAGGTGTTTTCTGCACCAAACCGAGTAGTCTCGCTATCCGTGTCAATCCAGTCCTTTATAGCATCCACAATATTGTCCACCTCTTCGGGATCAAGGCCAAATTCTGAGGAGTTCAAGAATCGCGTCAAGAGGCTTTTTTGGGTATCATTATACTTTCCGTCGTTGTCAACCAGTTGATTGATCTGAATTCTTCCTGAAAGGTCCGTAATCTCAACGAGAAACCTGCCCTCATCAAAAATGGAAGCAGAGCTTTCAGAAAAGATCCCCGTGTGTGCCCAATCCTCACGCAGGGTATCTACATTCCCTGAAGAGCCGTCCTCATAAAGAAGCGCAAGCGCTCCATTGAATCCTGACCGTGCAATACAACCAAGCTTGATGCCATCACTGAGATTCGCAGCCGCATATAGGTTAGACCGCATTGATGTATTGAACTGGAGCGTTATCGCAACAATCAGGCTTACGATTAAAATCGTCAAGATCAAGGCCATGCCCCTGTTGTCCTTAAGAAACCTTACCATGCCTACCCATGCTCTATTGGAAGCGCAACACTTGTTATGAATCTAAGAGGCGCTTCAGGATCCAGGCTGTTTACAAACTCCAGTGAAATGGAAACCATTTTCGGTATTTTATCTTTAAGTGCATCTGATGAAGAATCCCAGCTCTCGAGAACCTCGCCATCTTCTTCATAATAGGTAAAATTCACCGAGACTAACCTCTTACAAAGCACCAACCCGCCAGTCTGTTCCTCAAGGGAAAAGGTCTTGTCAAACATCGGTTTATCACTCCGATAAAGAGCAAAATCGTCTCCCTCGTCACCTTCTTCGACATAGTAGCCAATCTCGGTTATTCCAGTATCTTGCTCCTGACCACTTAAGTTAATGTGTACTCTGGAAATGAATCGAAGGGTGTCAGCGCACCTGCCTTTGATCTCTCTGTCCTCTCCCATAAACTGAAATGAGTGGGGGGTTTCCTCTCCTGATTCAGGTTTTTCTTCGATTTTCGAAACATAAATGGATTCCAAATCTTCGAGCATCCTTTCCATGGCAATACTGGCCATTCGGTATATTTCTGCCTGAGATTCGGTCTCATCTATAACTCGAAAGGTACCAGTGTAGGAGGTATAGATAGTAGTGAGAACAACAGCAAAAATGAATATGGCTATCAAGATCTCCACCAGGGTAAAACCATATGTATGTGATCGTTGCTGGTTGCTTGTTGCTCGTTTCAACGGACATGCACACGTAAAACGGGCAATGGACAACTCAACAAATCGTTCACCGTTCACCGTCTTCCGTCTTCCAACGGATAACGGATAACTTTTTCTGGTTCATTGGTTTACTTGGCTTTAGGCACAAACCGGTACAGCCTGAGTCTGTATTGATACTGTTCATGTTCACCCCAGGAAAGGCTCAAATCGATGTGTTTGAGATGGCTCAAGCCCTCTTCTGCCCCAGCAAATGTAACATCTCTCACATAGAGA
>DAOVRY010000285.1 GCA_030633645.1 Pseudomonadota bacterium
CGAGGCCTCCATTGGCAAAGGCTGGAGAAATTCCCGATGATGCCCTGTTGGCCGAGCATGGCCTCTCTCTTCTGGTCACGGTAAAGAGAGGTGAGGAATCTCACACTATTCTTTTTGATTGCGGCTATACCAAGGTTGGCGTTCTCCATAACATGGAGATTTTAGGGTTAGACCTAGGGCAGATAGAGGCGATTGTCATTAGTCATGGTCATATGGATCACACTGGTGCACTGTATCCTATAGTTAAGAGTCTGGGGAAATCCATCCCTTTGGTAGTTCACCCTGATGCCTTTATTTCTCCCCGTTTCTTTGGGCTGGATGATGGGAGAAAGCTGAGGTTCCCCCAAACCCTTATAAGGGGGGATATGGAGAGTGCCGGCATGCAGATTGCTGAAAAGAGCTCCCCGTCTTTGCTGGCCAAAGGCATGATACTGGTGACAGGGGAGGTGGAAAGGGTGACGGGATTTGAAAAGGGGTTGCCGAATGCCTCTTTGGAAAGGAATGGAAAGTTAGAGCCTGATGCCATACGCGATGATCAGGCCCTTGCAATAAATCTAGAAGGAAAGGGGCTGGTGGTAATTTCTGGATGCGCTCATTCCGGCATTATTAATACTGTTTTTTATGCCAAAAAGATAACAGGGATTGATAGGATCTATGCTGTCTTGGGTGGTTTTCATTTATCAGGCCCCGTTTTTGAGCCCATAATAGAAAAAACGGTTGCAGAATTTAAGAAGATTAAACCGGAAGTTATCATCCCAATGCATTGCACAGGCTGGGAGGCCATTAAGAGATTCTCTCAGGAATTTCCCTCCTCCTTCATCCTTAATAGTGTTGGTACCAAGATAAGCCTTTGAAAAAGGTTTTTGTGTAATGAGATTCTTGATCTATATCGTGCTGATACTGTATGTTATTTCCCCTTACGATATCCTGCCTGATTTTTTTCCAGGCCTAGGATGGATTGATGACCTAATAGTATTGGGAGTCCTGTACTGGTACCATTTTATCTATCGGCCAGCCAAGATGAGGGCCAGATATGAGGAGGCTTACCGCCATGAAGGGGAGGGCACTAAACGGGAATATTATCAAGAGGAGCAGCAACAGAAGGCTCAAACAGACCGAAGGTTCTCAAAACGTGATCCATATGAGATTCTAGGAGTAGAAAAAGGTGCTCCACTCAATGAAGTTAAGGCGGCTTACAGAAAACTGGCTATCAAATATCATCCAGACAAGGTAAATCATCTGGGGGATGAATTTAAGGTTTTGGCCGAGAAGAAATTCAAAGAAATTCAGGAGGCATATCAGGAGTTGGTGCATAAGTAAGAGTAAAAGGGGGAATACCTATATTCCTAGATAGGCCTCTCTTATATCTTGTGATCCCTTTATATCTTCCGGATTTCCTTCTGCTTTGATCATGCCTTCATGTATGATGTATACATAGTCTGCTGCACTAAGGGCAGCATCCGCATTTTGTTCGATAGGAAGTATAGTCAATCCAACTTCTGCTTGTAATTTTTCAACAGTTTCAAAGACAGACTGCACAAGTACAGGAGCCAGGCCTTGACTTGGTTCATCAAGCATTATTAATTGGGCTTTTGTCATTAGGGCTCGAGCGATTGTTACCATCTGTTTTTCACCGCCGCTCAGAGATCCGGCCATCTGCTTATGTCTTTCTTTCAGGCGGGGAAACAAGTTATACACGAGTTCCATGGATTCGTCTTTATGTTCAAGGGCTTTCTTCACATATGCGCCCATGGCAAGATTTTCATATACGTTAGAAAACAGGTGCTTTCCCTCAGGCACTAATGCCATTCCCATTTCTACCTTTTTATGGGTTGGCAAGGCAGTGACATCTTTTTGCTCATATTGAATTATGCCCCCCCCAAAGCTCAACAGAACCAAAAACAGTAGAGAGAACAGGTTGAAAAAAGCATTTCTGCTGGGCCAAGAAGTTATTTTGGACTCCTACTCACCGTTTGTATTTTGCTGTTTACTTTGTTATGAATCATTTGCCAGCATTTTTTTGAATAGCAAAGAAAAGCAAATTTATTATGAATAGTTACAAGATATCTTTAAAGTAGATGCTATCTCGCTGCCTCCTTTTGAGGACTCATTCCCTAGGTAGGTTACAGAGTTTTTGAGAAGAGGTTATTGTAAGGCCAAGACCTTTGCTCCTTGCTAAGGATTTTACCCACTGGTAAGGGGCTCATTGTGTTAGACAGAAATCCTTGTTAGAGGTGATTGGAGTGGAAAAAGAACTATTGAAAAGAACCCAAGAAAAAGTAGCTCTATCGGAAATTGATCTAAATCCAGGTCCATTTTGTATGAGCTTTAATTTCAGCATGGAGCAACTTAAGGCTTCTATTGAAGAATTTAGTGTGCTGAATCCGCCTTACTTGATGAGAGATTCGGAGAGCCACTACACAGTAGTCGCCGGATATCGCCGGTTGTTAGCGATAGAGGAGTTAGGGTGGTCAGATATAGTCTGCCAGGTGTTGCCCGATGGTTTTCCTCCCTTTAAGGCACTCTTGCTCAACCTATATGACAATCTCATTCAACGAAAAATGAATGAGATAGAAAAAGGGATGGTTTTGCAGAGGTTGACTAGTTTCGTTAAGCATGAACAAATAATAACACAATTCATGCCCATACTAGATATCCCTGCTAACAGAAAAACACTAAAATTATTCCTGGGTTTGGAGGAGCTTGAGGAGCCAATAAAGGTCTCTATTGCCGTGGAGAGACTGTCACTAAGAGTAGCGGGCTTAATGATGAGTCTTGGAACAGAGGATCGCC
>DAOVRY010000211.1 GCA_030633645.1 Pseudomonadota bacterium
CCATCCTGGCCAATTCCATCTCGCTGATCATGCCAACGTCCTCAAAGGGTGAGCCGGGAAAGTTAATTCTCCTCATCACGCCGCTATAGGTGGCTCCATGCTCTCGTGCCAGAACCATGAGCTGCGCTATCTCCTCTATGCTGTGCTCCGGACCAACGGGCTCTACACAGTTCATCCAGAGAAGCCCCACATCCTTGAGCACGGTTATTGTTCGGATTCGTTTCTTTTTTGAAAACGGCGTGTCTGTGCCTTCACCAAGTCTCACCGCGTGGTATGCCCCAACAAAGCCAGCCTCCACGAGCTCTTCGCCCTCCCGGTGGGTGATATCCCGAGTATTTGCAACCAAGGGTATGGAAACTTCCTTGCTCAAAAGCTTCGCAATATCGATCAGCCTGCTAAAACTGTACGTCCCAGTGGTCATGATATTGAGTGCATCTGCATTATATGCTTCAGCTTTCTGTGCCCAGGTTATAATCTCCTTCTCATCGAATGCAATCCTCTCATTGAATATGCCGGCCCTTTCGGCGAGAGAGCAGAACAGACAATTGAATGGACAGGGCTCTGCATTGACTCCAATATGGTAATGGCTTTCACCCTTACCCTTGAACTGCAATCGAGAGATCCGATTGGCGGTTTCCATGAGGGCATAGACCTCCTTGCTGCCTAGTTCTAAACGAAGTAGCTTCTGTGCCTCCTCTTCATTCAATGCAGCAAGATCTCCTCCTTTTTTCAAGATATCTTCAATCTCGGGGTTAAGGCGCCAAGACATTGAGATTTCCCTTATATATTTGTCTCGTTATAACAAACGGTATTACTTCATGGGTCAAATTTATAATAATGCATTGAGCAATTCTAATGCCAGATCTGGTCTTGTAATCTTATCGCAAGGGAACCAGACACCAAAACCCCAATAAAAAAAACCACTTAAGGACTTATCTTAAGTGGCCTTCAAAAATCATTCTGACCGATTTGTAGTCAACTAACTAACCGACAGGAAAATGAAACTGTCTGAATTTCGACCTAACGAAAGACAGTAAACGCTAAATTATGCTTTAATTCCTGCAAGTTATATTACAGTCTAATCCTAGACTCATATGTATTATTTTTGGGCATACCTAATTAATGATTGGAGGGAACCATAATCCCATGCTTTCTCAACTTTCCATACAGGGTGCTACGAGTGATCCCCAGTTTCTTTGCTGCCTGGTATTTGTTTCCCCTGACCTCCTGGAGAACCTTCAAGATAAGGTTTTTCTCGGTAGCCCTCAGGGAAGTGATGTCCGCCTCGGTCCGGGGAACAGTTCCTCTTAAGTTATAGGGAAGATCGCTCTCTCTAATCATCTCACCTTTGGCCAGAATAACAGCATGTTCAACTACATTTTGCAGCTCCCTCACATTACCAGGCCAGTTATGATCCAGAAGAATCTCCATAACCTCTTCCAAATAACCTCTAATGACCTTTCTGTTGGATGCGGAGTAGATTTTAAGGAAATGTTTGGCCAGCAGTGGAATATCGTCTTTTCTCTCCCGTAATGGGGGTACCATTATGGGAATTACGTTGAGCCGATAATAGAGATCTTCCCTAAATCTTCCCTCCATAACCTCTTTGCCCAAGTCACGATTTGTAGCTGCGATCACCCTTACATCAACCTTGATAGTTTCTTCTCCCCCTACCCGCTCAAATTTTTTCTCCTGCAATACCCTGAGCAATAAAAGTTGGGTAGCAGAAGGGATCTCCCCGATCTCATCCAAAAAGATAGTCCCCCCATCTGCCAGCTCAAATCGGCCCTTTTTTCTTCGAATAGCACCGGTAAAGGCACCCCTTTCGTGGCCAAAGAGCTCGCTCTCAAGCAAGGACTCGGCATAGGCAGAGCAATTGGCCACCACAAAAGGTTTCTCTTTACGCGGGCTTAACCAATGAATAGCACGTGCAATGAGCTCCTTACCCGTGCCACTCTCCCCCTGGACGAGAACAGTTGAATCGCCTTGGGAGATATTTTCTATCAAACCATAGACAGCCTGCATCTTATGGTTCTTACCCACTATGTTTCCCAGTCCAAATTTATCCTCGAGGGCCTTTTTAAGGGTCTTTGTCTTCTCCTTTTCCGTCTTTAGCTCCTCGTATAAAGACTTGAGCCTCTCATACGCCTCTTCGAGTTCAGAGGATTTTTGTCTGGTATCCTCGAAAAGTCTGGCATTTTCAATGGCTACCCCTACCTGATTACCGATAGCGGTGAGCAACTTTAAATCCTCAGGTGAAAAGGGGTGAACGCTTTCGCTCGCCACATTCATCACGCCCACCACATTATCCCTGCATATTAAGGGAACCGAGGCATGGTATGCTACTGTCTCCCCCTCTGGCAATGATCTTAAAAGCTTAGGGCACTCCAAGACATCTTCAGCGATGAGCGCCTCCTTTCTCTGTATCACATGGAAACCGATACAATCACCCGGAATTTTGTCGGTCTCCTCCTGAACGAATTCAGGGGATAGACCCATGTGGCTGGCCAGGGTTAATCTATCATCTTGGGCCTCCCTTAAAAATATCCATCCTTGCTTCAATCCCATCATGTCAAGGACTGTTTTGAGGGTATCCGCTAAAACCTTTTTTAACTCCAAAGATCGGCTAATAGTGGTAGCAATTACATTCAGGGAAGAAAGCTCCCTGTTTCGCCTCTCAAGGACATCCTCAGCCCGCTTGCGCTCAGAGATATCTATTACCATGGACCTGCTCTCGATTACCTTCCCATCGTGATCTCTCACTGGCTCAACAGAGAGACTTATCCAAATGGGTCGGCCATCCTTGCGTTTCATCTGCAACTCAATATCCCGTATCGACCCACCTGCCTGGAAATGCTTGAAAAACTCTTTGGCCCTGGGCAAGCCATGAGGCGTATTAGGGTAAAGATCAAAGACCTTCATCCGCATTATGGCCTCCCTGTCATATCCGAGCAACTGGAGTGCCTTAGCGTTGCAACTCACAATGGATCCATCAATGGCCCTGATCGAAAAATATGCATTCGGTGCGCTCTCATACAGATCACGATAGCGCTCCCCACTCTCTCTAAGTGCCTTCTCTACCCGATCACCCTCAATATTTTTCTTCACTGATTTTCTAACCTCTTTTTCCGATTCTTCACAAGTTGGTTTATTAGCCATCAGAACATCTTTCCGTTACTTTCTCATTTACCAAAATATTACAGTACGATTCTACTTTCTCTGTTAATAACTGATTTCCAGTGTAGGATATAATATCGCGTTACAATAAACTCTTTTCGCTGATCTCTACCACCCGGTCCATTTCTGCCTTGAGCTCCGGGGGCAAGCCCTCAATCTCTACATGTAAAAACCCCCTGACAATCGTGGCGGTTGCCTGTTCCTCGCTTAAACCCCGGGCCATGAGGTATTCTACTTCGTCCTGCGCGATCTTGCCCACTGCCGCCTCATGGGAAAGGTCAACCTCCTGCCTACGGCCTTCCAGTTCCGGTATGGCATGGATTATCCCCTCATCAGATAAGATCAACCCTTTACACTC